>DASRMZ010000115.1:0-14690 GCA_035647675.1 Thermoclostridium sp.
CTTATAAAGGAAAACCCAGTATTAAAGCTGGTGCTGGGCACATGTCCGTCCCTTGCTGTTACAACAATGGCTAAAAACGGAATTGGAATGGGGATAGCAGCTACCTTCGTATTGTTGGGCTCGAACATTGTTATTTCAATGATTCGTAAAATAGTGCCGGACAAAGTCAGAATACCTGTGTTTATAACGGTAATTGCCGGTTTTACTACTATAGTTGAAATGCTTTTGCATGCTTATCTTCCGGATATATATAAGGAACTTGGTATATATATTCCTCTTATTGTTGTAAACTGTATCATTCTTGCCAGAGCTGAAATGTTTGCTTGCAAAAACTCTGTTGGGATGTCAATACTCGATGCCCTTGGCATGGGCGGCGGATTTACAATAGCTCTTTTGATAATGGGTTCTATCCGTGAAATACTTGGTGCAGGTACATGGTTTGGAATTACCCTTACAAAAAACCTATTCGATCCTGCAGTTATTATGATTTTGCCAGCAGGTGGTTTTCTTGTATATGGATTTGTAGTTGCTGCAATTCAAAAGTTTTCCGTTCTTAATATTAAGAATAAGGAGATTGCTGCCAGCTGCGGTATGGGTTGTTCGGGATGTGCTGCAAACGACAATGGGGGTGACAATTAATGAAAGAACTTATTCTGATTGCTATTTCTGCGGTTTTTGTTGAGAACTTTGTTCTATCTAGGTTTTTGGGGATTTGCCCATTTTTAGGAGTATCCAAGAAAACTTCAACTGCCGTTGGAATGGGGGGTGCTGTAGTTTTTGTAATCACATTGTCCTCGGTTGTAACATGGGCTGCAAATGAGTATTTGCTTAAAAATTTTGAACTTACCTATCTTCAAACAATTGTGTTTATTCTTGTAATTGCCGCATTAGTGCAATTTGTAGAGACTGTTTTGAAGAAAGTGATGCCTTCATTATACAGTGCATTAGGTATTTATTTACCACTGATTACCACCAATTGCGCAGTTTTAGGTTCTGCTCTGTTGATACAGGAAAGACAATACAGCCTACTTAACGCTGTGGTTTTCGGATTTGCATCTGCAGTTGGTTTTACATTGGCAATGGTACTGTTTTCAGGGGTAAGGGAACGAATTGAAACAAGTGAAATACCTGTTGCATTTCAAGGTCTGCCCATTGCGTTAATTGCAGCTGCTCTCGTGTCGGTGGCATTTATCGGATTTCAAGGACTGTTTGGTCTCTAAAGGCTGTGGTAGATGGAAATTGGCCAAAGACAGTTGTAGTTATTTTAAAGATATAGAAATGTGATTTTAGTAAAAGCAAAAATTTAGTTATATTTAAGCAGAATGTATTAATTTAGTAAAAGTAGAAGCAATAAGCTAATAATTTAGTAAAAGTAGAAGTAATAAGCTAATAATTTAGTAAAGATAGAAAGATATAGTAAAAACAGATATTTCTATAAATCGAAATTTTGTTTGAAGGTGAGGTGACTCCATGGAAATAATTTTGATTCCTGCAGCAATAGTATCTGGATTAGGGTTGATATTCGGTATAATTCTATCCTATGCTTCAGTTAAATTTAAAGTAAAAGCCGATGAAAGAATAGAAACAGTTCGAGGCGTTCTGCCGGGTGCAAATTGTGGTGCTTGTGGCTACAGCGGTTGTGATGGTTATGCTGTGGCTATTGTAGACGGGGCTGCAATTAATTTATGTCCGGTTGGTGGTGCTAGCCTTGTGGATGGTATTAGCGAGATTATGGGTGTTGAAGCAAAAACCAGTGAAAAGATGGTAGCCCGAGTTATGTGTAATGGTACATGGGATAAGGTTACCATTAAATTTGACTATGATGGTATATTGGACTGCCGCTCAGTTTCCACAATGGCAGGTGGCCCTTCTTCATGTGTTTATGGTTGTGTTGGTATGGGGTGTTGTGAAAAGGTATGTGCCTTCGATGCAATTGAAGTTGAAAATGGGCTTGCAAGAGTAATTGAAAAAAACTGTACCGGGTGTGAAAAATGTGTTGAGGAATGCCCTAAGGATATTATAAAAATGGTTCCTGCCCGATCTCAACACGCGGTATTTTGTAGTAATGAGGAAAAGGGAGCCATTGCTCGCAAGAACTGCAAGGTTGCATGTATAGCATGTCGAAGATGCGTGAAGGAATGTCCGCAACAGGCTATCACTATAGTTAATATGCGTGCAATCATTGACACTGCAAAATGCGATAATTGTGGTAAATGTGTTGAGGTTTGCCCGACAAATGCAATTTTAAAATATGGTATCGAATGCTAATTAACACAAGGGATGCATCTTTGTGTAGATAATCTACTATTGAATTTCAATGGGCGAGCCGCAAAAGTTTGTTTGCTGCTCGCCCATGCAACCTGTGTTATTGTATCAAAGCTTAAGCAAATTGATGAACAAGTAGACTCAAAATCCCCGAGCCTGCCATAATATATATTGGATTTGGTTTGAATTTCCTCATAACAAATAAACATGCAAAAAATATAATTAGTGCCCAGATATCTGTGTTGGATATGTTTAGAGTAATGCCTCCGATGCCCCAAGCTGTCATTACTAAGATGGATAAGCCAGCTTGAGCAATAAGTCCAACGACTGCAGGACGAAGCCCACCTAAAATGCCCTGAATCACCGAAAGGTTACCAAACTTTAAAAATACATAAGAGAGAAAAAAAACAAAAATGATTGAAGGCAATACACAGCCTATAGTCGACACAATAGCTCCTAAAGGTCCGGCTATCTGCATTCCTACAAATGTTGCCGAATTAACTGCAATAGGACCAGGCGTCATTTCAGATATAGTAATTAAATCTGTAAAATCCGCAAGTGTTATCCATTGATTTTCATCTACTATAACGTTTTTGATCAATGGTATTGCTGCGTAACCTCCTCCAAAAGTAAAAAATTCTATTCTAAAAAAACTCCAAAATAATTGAAGATATATCATTAAGTATGTGCCTCACTTTCACGGTCATCAATGTTGCATTTATTATTATAAAAAAATGTAAGTGCGCCAATTATTGCACTAGCTAAAAGAACATAAATAACATGAATATTTAGGAAATAGGTAGCTATAAACGAAAACGCCAAAATCAAGATTGACATAATACTTTTCGATTTAAAAATATCCCCACCCATCTGTATAACCACATCAGCAATTACAGCTGCCACTCCCGATTGAAAACCCTTTAGCAAAACTTGAATGGTGCTGTTATCTCTAAAGGCTGAATAAAATGTGGATACAACAGATAAAATCAAAAAAGGTGGTAATATGGTACCAAATATGCAACAAAGGCTTCCTAAAAAGCCAGCTACCCGGTATCCAAGCAAGATGGATGCATTCACTGCGATAGCACCGGGTGACGACTGAGCTATCGCTGTTAAGTTGAGCATTTCTTCCTCTTCAATCCATTTAAGATCACCCACGAATTTTTTTTTCATAAGTGGAACAATAACAAAACCACCGCCAAAGGTAAAAGCGCTGATGTAGAATGTTGAAGTAAACAATTTCCAGTATAATTTTTTGTCCCTTTTCATTAAGTCCCCCCAAGCTCTATTATGGATAGAAATTTTGCGATGTTGCTACAGTTCACTCCAGTAATATTTTGAGATAACGCTGTGCAATAACGGAAACGATGCTTTATTTGCAAGAGCTGTATAGTTCCACTAATGCTTTCCTTATATTGCACAGCTATATCTCTCTGGTTATCTGTAAGCAATAGTGCGATGCTACATCTTAAAAGTCATATATATCATAACGCTTGCAAGATTATAAGTAAAATAATATAATGTTATAAATAGTATAATGAAATCATTATGAAGGTGTTAGGGTGATAAAATGACTCTTAGGCATTTAAGAATATTTGTTGCAGTGTGTAAACACGGCAGTGTTACCGCAGCAGGGAAAAGCCTGTATCTTGCACAACCTGCAGTTAGTCTTGCAATCAGTGAATTAGAATCCAACTACGGTATCGTATTATTTGATCGTATATCAAACCGTTTACACATTACCGACCAAGGGCGTCAGTTCTTGGATTATGCAATGCATATTATTTCATTGTTCGATGAGATGGAAGAAAGCATGAAAGACTGGGAGTATATCGGGACATTAAAAATTGGCTCCAGCATCACCATTGGTACGCATTTGTTGCCAAAGTATATCAATGCCTTCAAAGAAAAGTATCCCCAAATAAAGCTAAAGATAAGAATAGAGAATTCAGCCGAGGTTGAAAAAGCAATAGGGGGGAATGAAATTGATATAGGCTTGATAGAAGGAAAGGTCCAAAGCTCACAAATTATTGCTCAAAGATATGCGGACGACAGGCTTGCAATAATATGTGGAAGAACACACCCCTTGTTCGGGAAACAAAATGTAGATATAAATGAGTTGGAGAAATATGACTTCATCATGAGGGAAAAAGGCAGTGGTGGAAGAGATTTGTTTGATAGCACTATGCTAATAAACAATATCGAATTGGATTATGCAGGCGACAGCGTCAGTAACCAAGCCATAATAAAGGCTGTTGAATCAGGTCTTGGCGTATCTGCCCTGCCTTATTTACTGGTGAAGTCATCCCTTGATAAGGGTGAATTATGGGAAATAAAAGTTGCGGACGTTTCCTTAAGCAGGGGTTTTTATATCATATACCATAAGAAAAAATATCTATCCAAAGCAGCAACTGCTTTTATTGAAATTTGTAAAGAGCATGCTACATGATTTAAGGTTACAGCTTACTCCAGTAATATTTTGAGATATAGCTGTGCAATAACGGAAAATTTATTATTCACATGTATATCTCAATTTAAGTTAAGTAAAGGAAACAAATCACCCGAAGCGTGCCCCGGGATGGGTAAGCCGCAACCCACAAAAATTCTTTTAAATATTTTAGTCGCATTTATCTAAGGTGTCATAATTTACTTCGCAAGAATCAATCTTAAACATTGACAGAGCATCTTGAAGCTCTTTAGCCATTGTATTCATTCCTCTTGCAAGCTCAGCTAGAACCTCAGAATTAGCCATTTGCTCTTGGGTGCTAGCAGATACTTCCTCTGTGGTAGCTGCCGCCTCTTGTGAAACTGCTGAAATATTTTCCATAGAGGAAAGAGTTTTTTGTCTAAGTAAATCCATGCTATTTATGGATTCTCCAACATTGCTCATATATTCGTCTATTTCCTTCATTGAAGAGGATATTGTATTAAATGCACTATCGGTCTGCTCAACTGCAACCATCTGGTCTTTAACGATGCTACTTGTGTTATTAGCTTCAAGAGTAGCCTGTTCAGTTTTGTTGTTTATTTCATTGATGATGCTGTTGATGGTTATAGAGGCCTCTTTAGATTGGTCGGCAAGTTTTTTAACTTCATCGGCAACAACAGCAAATCCACGACCAGCTTCGCCAGCATGGGCAGCCTCTATAGCAGCGTTTAGTGATAACAGGTTTGTTTGTTCAGCAATCCCCACCATAAGCTTTGTTATTTTGCGTATTTCTACCATATCACGATTAAGACTTTGGATTTGATCCGATATTTTTTGTGAGGCATCGCTTGTTTGATATGTTCTTTCATTAAGTAATTGAACCTTAGTTATGGCGTCAACGCTTATATCATCAGTGCTAGAAATCAAAGTCGACATATTGCTAAGCTTTTCAGTCATTTTGTTTATTCCTTCTGAAAGATCATTCATGTTGCTAACACTTAGCATTACTTCCTGGGCTTGCTCAGAGGAGCCCTTCGCCACCTCCTGAAGTGTTAATGCAATCTGCTCCGAGGATGTAAGGGTTTGCCCTGATGATAATGCAAGCTTTTCAGAATCACCGAGTACATCATGGACTGAGAGCTGTACTTTTTGTATTAGGTCTTTAATATTTAGTATCATATCATTATAATTTGTTATTACGTCACCTATTTCATCATCACTGTTATCTACAATAACCTCTGTCAAGTCGCCCGTCTTGGCTTTTTTCATTATATTTACGAGCTTAGAAAGAGGAGAGGATATACTGTTTGATATAACTATGGAAAGAAGCACTGCAGCGGCTACGCCTAAAATAATCATAAGAATAACAACATTTCTTATAGCATTAGCAGCAGAGTTTAGAAAAGAATATGGTGTAATGGCTACAACATAAAAAGGTGTATTCTCAATATAATGATAATTACAATACGAGTTCTCTTTCAATCTAATATCAATACCACTGTCATTAGAACCATTTAAATCATCCCCAATAGCTTCCATTAGTTCAGGGTATGGGTATGCAGTACCAGGGCTTTTTTCAGTATCACTTGAAAAGATAACTGTACCGTCTTCACTTATAAATAGTATTTCAACCTTTTCGTCTAAATTTAACTGTTCAAATTTTTTAGCCAACCCGTTTCTATCAAATACAACAAAGAAGTTCCCCATCCATCTAGAGTTCAAAAGATTAACAGCTCTTCTTGAATAAAGAAGATCATTTGTTTCTGTAACATACCAAGCGCTAGCTGAGCCCCGCTCAATAAACGATTTGTTAAACCCAAGATAGTCTATATTAGAGTTAGTGGTACCAACATTAATTAAAGACTCTTCAGGGGAATAAAGTCTAATTTCTAAAATATTTCTGTTTTGGTTTGTCAGCAGGCCCAATTCCTTTTTTATGTCATTAACAGCAGTGAATCTATCGAAGGGTTCAAATGTGTCATAGCCTGTGAAGCTTTGTTGGAAAAGCGTGGAGAAAACAAAGGAGCTTGAGGATTCTGCTATTTTATTAAGCTCTGAATCAACATTAATACCGAATTCTGAAACAACCTGTGAAGTGTATTGCATAATTATATCCGAAACGAGTGATTTTGCACTGGTGAATGAAGTTACGCCCAAAACAATTAGTGGTGCTATAGATACTAAAAGGAAAGATATAATGAGCCTTTGCCGTATCTTGATTTTTCGAAGATGACTAACTCTACGGCCTTCTGGCCTACCGTTCACATCTTGGGTATTTGCTTCTTTGCGATTAATATCTTTTAATTTAATTTCCTTTAATAGCTTGGAGCATTTTTTAAATAAACCTTTGCTCTTACTAATGATAAATTTCCATACCTTAACGGCATTATTTCCTATTAGCTTAAGAATCTTTTTTAATTTACCTAACATAGAGCAATCCTCCATTTTGAAATTTATGTAACCCATATACTAATAATAACAAATAATACACAATGCTAATAGCTTTATCGGCAAATATACTATAGGTGTTTAACAGATATGGGAGAAAAACGCAGATATATAGCTGTGAGTCTCAGGGAACCCGAGAAATATAGCTATGCAATATTAGTAAACATTAGCGAAATGCAGCTTAGATTAAATTAGCTCACAACCGAAAAGCGGTGCGACTTTAAGTGGGGGACATTTCCAAGCGTTAAACACATCTACTTTATTTTATTTTCCAATAGTGTCATAATGATGGTATAGATATAATAAGTAATCAGACATAGTTCACATATTTCCGTATTTATTTTAATAGAGCGAAAAGGCAAAGACAAATGCTAGTATTTGAAGGGAAAATGCATGGAAGATAAAGTTATTGTTGAAAAGTGCTTAAATGGCGATACCGACTCTTTTGAGGTTCTTGTTACTAAGTACAAAAAGCTTGTATATTCCATCGCTATAAGGTTTGTTAGGGATCCACATATTGCAGAAGACATTACGCAGGAAGTGTTCTTTAAAGCCTATAGGAAATTAGATATGTACGATACTAGCTTGAAGTTTTCTGCGTGGATTGGAAGGATAACTCAAAACACATGTATTGACAGCATCCGTAAAAATAAAAATTATTCAGTTGTTTCAAGTGAAGATCCTATAATAGAGGATACGGCGAAGCCTATAGATGAGCTTTTGGTGCAGAAAGAAAAAAAGCAGTGGATAGATAAACAAATTAGTTTACTTAAACCTGGCTACAAAACTCCATTAATCCTTTTTCATCAAGCTGGTTTAAGTTATGATGAAATTGCAAAGAGTATGGATGTACCGCTAAGCATCGTAAAAAACAGAATATATAGAGCAAGAAAAATGTTGAAGCAAAAGATGGCTGAATATAATATGGAGGAGGCATAGGTATGCATATTAAGGAGAAGGATATCTCATTATTCCTTGACAATTCACTTGGGCACAAAAAAAGAGATAAACTAAAAGAGCATTTTTCTGCGTGCAAAGCCTGTAGGGATAAGCTAGAGGAATGGAAGATGTTGTATTCATCTCTCAATAATATCGAAGTTGATAATGAGCTAACAGGTCTTGAAGGGAAAATCATGTACAAAATAAAAACAGCACGAAAGGCTGTTTCGCAAAAGAGACCGCTAGTTACAGTTCCAGCCTTGATGTATTTTTTGCTTATTGTATTTACACTCAACCTATTTGCAGAGCCCATGTTTAATATACTTAATGTTAGTTACAAAAAGTACATGGCTTTTATGCTTGAAGGCGGGCTTGAGGTAATGAACAGGTTTAAATGGAAGGCTATTGATATAATCGCCATGCTTGAGACTATGAAATTGACAGGAATATTAGCTTGTGCGATACTTATTTTAAGTGGAATTTATTTTACAATAAAAAGCAGGAAAATTGCACACAAAGTATAATGGCATTGAAAAAGTATGCTGTGATATAATAATTCATTTGAAAACCTCACGTGATCATTGTATAATAAACCATGGTAAGAGAAAGTAAGTTTTCAGGGGGAACTAAGATGATTAGTAAGGAAATCATTATTCAAAATGAATCAGGTTTGGAGTCAAAAGTTGCTGCAAGGCTGATACAAAAAGCCTCGACTTACGAATCAAATATTTGGATTGAAAAAAATGATCGTAGGGCAAATGCAAAAAGTTTATTGGGTATTTTGTCGTTGAGTATCAGTAAAGGTGAAAAGGTATTACTAATTGCTGATGGGGCTGATGAGAAGTCGGCTATAGAAGAACTTGAATTATTTGCGGAAAGGGGCATGACAGATCAGTATAAATAGAAAGTGATTAAGTCATGGATAAAATAAAAAAAATCTTAGAAAACATCCCGGGTTCACCGGGAGTTTATTTAATGAAAGATAAATCTGGTAAGATTATCTATGTAGGAAAGGCTAAAGTTTTAAAACACCGGGTAAGACAATATTTTCAAAATACGGAGGATAAAGATCCAAAGACAAGAACACTTGTATCTAGGATTAACAATATTGAAACTATTGTAACTCAGACTGAGTCGGAAGCTCTTATTCTAGAGAACACCCTCATAAAACTGCATAAACCCAGATATAACATCCTTCTAAAAGATGATAAAACATATCCATATATTCGTATATCAACTCAGGACTTATTTGCAAGAGTTGAACTAACTAGAACTATAAAAAAAGATGGTTCTAGATATTTTGGTGCATATACCAAGGTGTCCGATGCTCGAAAATCCATGGAAGTGTTAAGGAAGATATTCCCTCTTAGAACATGCAAGAGACAGATAGCAAAAGACGACAATCAGCGTCCTTGCTTGTTTTATCATATCAAGCTTTGTTCTGCCCCATGTGCGGGCTTTATAAGTCCTGATGATTATAATGAAATAGTTAAAGATGCGTGCAGATTTCTTGAAGGCAAGCAAGACGAAGTATTAAATGATCTCCAAGGGAAAATGGAGCAATACTCTATAGATATGGAGTTCGAAAAGGCTGCATCGGTTAGGGATAAGCTACGAAGTGTAAAGAGCATATCGGAAAAACAGATTGTGTTGTCAACAAAATTCGAGGATAGAGATTTATGTGCCTTAATACGTGATGAAATAAATAGTCTTGTTATAGTGCTTTTTGTCCGCGGTGGAAAATTGATGGGCAAAAACGTAAACATAATGGAAAAGACCTATGATATGCCTTATGAAGAAGTAATAGAAACATTTTTAACACAATTCTATGGCAATGGAAGGGAAATCCCTCCAGAGGTGCTGCTATCACATAAGCCGTCTGATATTGATATATTAGAGCAATGGATGAGAACTCTACGCAATAAATCTGTAAGGTTGCATATGCCTATTAGGGGCGATAAGAGAAGTCAGGTAGCTTTGGCAATGAAGAATGCAGAGGAAGAGTTTTTAAAATACAAACTAAATTTCGTTTATAAGCGCAAGAACATTGAAAAAGCATTAAAGAAATTGCAGCATTTATTGGGATTATCACAGGCCCCTGAAAGAATAGAAGCGTATGATATATCCAACACTGGAAATCGGGGAATGGTTTCTGGAATGGTTGTTTTTGTGGACGGTATAAAAAAGCCCTCCCATTATAGAAAGTTTTCTATAAAAAACGTGGATGAACAAAACGATTATGCCTGTATGCAGGAGGTATTGTACAGAAGACTTAGAAGATTAAGTGAGGATGAGGGGGATGAAAGCTTTAAAGAAAGCCCAGATTTGATACTTGTGGATGGTGGAATTGGTCATGTCCATGCAGTTGAAGAGGTGCTTAGAGAGCTAAAGCTTGATCTGCCCATTATGGGTATGGTGAAGGATGATAAGCATAAAACCCATGGCCTTATAAATGATGACATTAATATAGAGCTTAAAAAAGAGATAGAATTACTTTCGCTCATTGCTACTGTACAAGAAGAGGTGCATAGATTTTCAATAAGCTTTCATCGACAAAAAAGACGAAAAGGTCAAAGGAAATCTGCACTGGATGAAATAGATGGCATAGGCCCCAAAAAGAAAAAGGCTCTTTTAAAGGGGTTTGGCTCCGTTAAGAGAATACGTGATGCAACTGAAGCGGAGCTTTGCGAAGTTAAAGGTATTAGCGTGAAGCTTGCGAAGGAAATAAAACAGGTGCTTAATTAAATGTTATTCTCCTGTGTTATTCATGAACATAGGTTACCAGAGAGATATAGCTGTGCAATATAAGGAAAACATTAGCGGAACTATACAGCTCTTGCAAACGAAGCGTCGTTTCCGTGAGTGCACAGCTATATCTCAAAATATATGGTGTAAACAATAACTTACCATAGAATGCTAAAAAAACGTAATATTTATGATCTTGACATAACCAATACCCTGCTTTATAATGTTAGAAATGTAAAATAGAAAGAGTTAGATTATTACATTTTATGGCACTATTTAATGCACAGCACATAATATAAATTTTCGTAATGTAACCTTTTCTTGGGGTCGTTACAGGTATCAGTTACTTCCGCCGAAAGTTTACAAGCTATATTTAATTTAATTTCCATTTTTTAAGAATAAAACTGTATTATCTGGATAAATTATTATAACTCTAGTCGTAAGTTTTTGGGGGATTCAGAGAGAAAATAGAAAGAAGGAGTATCATCGAATGAGTGGCAAAGAGATATTTTTAACTTATGAGGGACTTACAAAACTCGAAAAGGAATTAGAAGTACTAAAGGGGGAAAAAAGGCGAGAAATTGCAGAACGGATAAAGCATGCATTGGCATTCGGGGATATTAGCGAGAATTCGGAATATGATGATGCAAAGAATGAACAAGCCCAAAATGAAGGCAGAATTGTAAAATTAGAAAACACGCTTAAAAATGCAATTGTTATTGACGAGGACGAAATAGATACTGATTCAGTCCGTTTTGGAACCCATGTGAAGGTATATGACATGGATTTCGAAGAGAAGGTTGATTATTATATTGTAGGTTCAACCGAAGCCGATCCATTAGAGAATAAAATATCAAATGCATCCCCTATTGGTAACGCATTATTAGGAAAAAAGAGGGATGATATTGTAACAGTTCAAGTTCCTGACGGAACAGTGAGACTTAAAGTGCTTGAAATATACAAATAATGTGAAAAGTATTGTTTATAGCTAATTTTTAAGTTATAATATTCTAATAGGAAAACAGTTTACATTGAATTGTAGACTGTTTTTTACTTATAATTGTTAAAATATAACCATTCTACCCATTACTTACATATGAAGCAATGCAGATACATACAATCTCTAATTACAAATTTCCACTTTGTTTATTGGGGGGTAATGGGTCAGGTGCTACAAATACATACAATCTCTAATTACGGGAGGCGTTTAAATGTCAGATAACTTAAATACAAATGTTGAGGAAGTTCAAGATTTAAATGAAATATTGAAGGTAAGAAGGCAGAAACTTATTGATTTACAGGAAAAAGGTAAGGATCCTTTTCATGTTGTAAAATATAACGTAACCCATACAACAAAACAGATATTGGATTCATTTGAAGAACTTGAGGATCAACCTGTTTCAATTGCAGGCAGAATCATGGCAAAGCGTGGAATGGGAAAAACAAGTTTTTGTGATCTTCTTGACAAGGATGGTAGGATTCAGCTATTTGTTCGTATCAATGCTCTTGGAGAGGAAGTTTACGAAGAGTTTAAAAAGCTGGATATTGGTGATATTATTGGTGTTGAGGGTACCATTTTTAGAACTCGCATGGGTGAAATTAGCATAAGAGTGAGTGAATATACTCTTTTATCAAAATCATTAAGACCCTTACCTGAGAAGTTTCATGGTCTTAAAGACACCGATTTAAGATACCGTCAAAGATATCTAGATCTTATTGTTAATCCTGATGTGTCAAAGACATTTATACTACGCAGTAAGATAATTAAGTCCATCAGAAGTTTTTTAGATAGCAGAGGGTTTATTGAAGTTGAAACTCCATTGCTAAATTTAATTCCAGGTGGTGCTACTGCAAGGCCTTTTACAACGCATCACAACACACTTGATCTGGATATGTATTTGCGCATTGCTCCAGAGTTATATTTGAAAAGACTAATTGTAGGTGGTATGGAAAGGGTCTATGAAATGGGGCGTATGTTCAGAAATGAAGGTATGTCTGTTAAGCACAACCCTGAATTTACCATGCTAGAGTTATATGAAGCGTACACTGATTATTATGGTATGATGGAATTAACTGAAAATTTATATAACCACATAGGTGATGAGGTTTTTGGGTCAAGAATATTACAATATCAAGAGCATGAAATTGATTTGTCAGTGCCGTGGGCAAGATTAACAATGACCGAGGCTGTTAAAAAGTACGCTAATACTGACTTTGATGCTATTTCCTCCTACGAAGAAGCCGTTTCGATTGCAAAGGAGAAGGGGCTTGACGTAGATGGATTTAATTCAAAAGGGGAAATATTGAACTTGTTTTTCGAGGAGTTTGTCGAAGAAAACCTTATACAGCCTACATTTATAATAGATTACCCTGTTGAGGTTTCTCCCTTGACAAAGAAAAAGCCTAGCAACCCTGAGCTTACCGAACGTTTTGAGCTCTTTATAACTGGCCGTGAAATGGCAAATGCTTATTCTGAGTTAAATGATCCAATCGATCAAAAGGAAAGGTTTTTGGACCAGGTTAAAAAGCGCGAGCAGGGTGATGAAGAAGCAAATATGATGGATGAAGATTATGTAATAGCACTCGAGCATGGTCTTCCCCCAACAGGTGGACTTGGCGTGGGTATTGATAGACTTGTGATGCTGTTTACAAACTCTTATTCGATAAGAGATGTTTTACTATTCCCGACGATGAAGCCCAAAGAGTAACAAAGGGGGTTTTACAATGGCTGATCAGTTTGACCGGAAACAAGCACTTGAAATTTTAGAGTTAAGTTCTGATGCGAATACTGAAGACGTGTCAAAAAGATATGGTATATTAGCTAGAAAATTTAGAAATATAGAAATCGATGATAGGGGTTACACTATAACGGATATTACTCGAGCATATAATTTGCTTATGGGAATAACCTATATTGATAAACACGAGCAGGAGAGGCAAAAAAAGCTGCGAGAAAACCCACCTTTTTTAGCTCGGATTTTAAAAGTAGACCCTCTCAAACTGGAGAATTTTTTCAACTACTATTCAGCGCATATGATAATTACGCTTGTGGCTGTCGTTATAATGTTTTTTTCAATACGAAGCTGTGTAAATCAAATACCACCAGACTTTGCGCTTCTTTTCCATGGGGCTATATTTTGTGAAGAACAAGCTCCTATTGAAGCGGATATTAAGGAAAGATTGCCAGGAGTTGAGGCACCTTCTGTTCAATTTATAAGCAGTATGTCTGAAGACCCACAGTACCAATATGCCTCACAGATGAAATTTGTTGCAATGATAGCAGCCCAGGAGTTAGATGTAGTTGTCATGGACAAAGTGACTTTTGAATCCTTCACTGGGCAAGGAGTTTTTCTTCCTTTAGATGATATCTTGGACGAGCTTGGCTTTCCAGACGAAAGGTATATAAAGGGCCATGAAAATATTGGTGAATCAGAAGATATGCAGCCAATTAAAGGTCCTGAACAGATTTTTGGTATAGATATTTCCGATAACATCTTTATAAGTGATAATAAAATATATACAACAGAAGCAATTGTAGCTATAGTTAGAAACACACAAAGAATGGACAAAGCTAAAGAGTTAGTTATTAGTTTTAAAAATTAAGTATTTTATAAGGGGGCGCGTTATGTTTGAAATAACACAGGACAATAGAAGCGTTGCTGGCAAGAACCGGATTGTTTTAAGAGGGGAAATCGACATATCAACTACATCCGAATTTAAGGCAAAATTGCACGAGTTGATTGGCGATGGTGATACCGATGTTGAATTGTTATGTGAGGATTTGTCCTATATAGATAGTGCCGGCCTTGGTATTCTTGTTGGAGCACTTAAAAAAGTTAAAAATCATCAGCGCAATGTATATATA
>DASRMZ010000116.1:0-4338 GCA_035647675.1 Thermoclostridium sp.
TGGATAAAACAAGCTAAATACGTATTGCAAGAAGATGCAGCTTGTAAAACTTTGTTTGAAGCTATGTTTCTTTACCCCATGATGAAAGCCTTGCGTAGTCATTGGATAGCACATGCCTTATATAAGCGTGGTCATACTACATTAGCACGCTGGATTTCTCATCGAAGTCGGAGAAAAACCGGCATAGAAATTCATCCAGGGGCTACCATTGGCGAAAATATATTTATTGATCATGGCATGGGTGTAGTTATTGGTGAAACTGCCGTAATCGGCAACAATGTCACCATGTTTCATGGTGTTACTTTAGGGGGAACTGGTAAAGAGAAAAATATTAAGAGACATCCTACTATAGGTGATAATTGTATGCTGGGTGCTGGTTCTACTATGCTTGGACCAATCACCATTGGAAACAATGCAAAAATCGGTGCTGGGTCAATCGTTGTTCATGATGTACCTGAAGGGGCCACAGCAGTTGGTCATTACGCCAAAAACATCATCCGAGATTATGAAAAATCTAAAAAATAATTTACAACTCGTCTTTATACTTTATATTTGTCATTGATTATGCTCAAAAAGGTTTGTACTGCTAACAACTCCGAAAGCTTGAATATAGGATAAGTAGTCATACTGGCCTTTTCCTCGCTAGATCTTATTCACTATCAAACTTTTAGAAGACACTGTTTATCGCATTGGTATGTAGAGCTTCGCTGATCCAGTGTCACTAATACACTATTCTGATCCTCCTGTCTTATCTTTCATTGCACAAAAAAGAGGTATCTCTTTTGAGACACCCCTCGTCATTCATAGAGTCTGTAAACGATGTTAGTATCTATAACTATGGATCGCACTTTTTAATCATATACATTCTAATTACTTTGTTGTAAATTCACCACGTTCCTCTAGGTCTTTGATGATTTTTTCATGTGCCTTTCCATCTAATTTATAGAACCAGAATACAATAAAACCAAGAACACATAAAAGTGCAGGCATCATATTTGTCATAAAATTCATAACTTTGAGAGATTGAACATTTTGCTGAATATTTGGTGCATAATTTACTTTAGCTAACAACGCACCCAGTAACGCTGGAGAAATTGCGCCACCAGCTTTGAGCATAAAGCTAGTAGATGAGTAAATAAATCCATCTGCACGAATTCCAGTTTTCCATTGGCCATACTCAACAGTATCAGGGACCATGCTATATATAATTGAAGTTACCAAACCATTAAATACACCAGCAAGAACCATCATCATAATAACGAAAGTAGGACTTGCTGTGTCAGGAGATAAAGTGTACACGAAGGCATTAATCCCGCCCATAACTGCGTAACTTAATAAAATTGCATTTCTCTTGCTTTTCATTAATTTTATTAAGTAGTAAGCAAAGAATGCGGCAACTCCAGTCACAAGACCATTGATGAGATTAAAAGTACCCATTAACGTAGCATCACCCCAATTGTAACTAAAGTAGTACATTGCAGCACTCATTCTTCCATAAGCCATAAAACCAAAGATAAAGAATCCAATTATTACTTTTAAAAGAGGTGGATTTTTAGTTATTGTCTTAAAAACTTTTTTGAATTCATATTTTTGATTTGGCGGTGCTTGAATAATTTCCTTAGTACCTCCAATAGAAGTAAACACAAATGGCACAGCTAATACTGAAATGACAAGTGCTGCTAGCAGATAACCACGAACTGAATCACTCCCATCTGCACCACTAAATTTTATAGCCAGATTTATAAAAAGATAAGAAGAAAGAGCACAAGCTAGTGAAGATACAGATATACGATAGCTAGAGAAAGATGCACGTTCTTCGGAATATGGAGTTATAACTGCATTAAGCCCACCATATGGAATGTTCCACATTGTGGCGCCAATAACTGCCACAATATAAAGAATAATAGCATACCATGTTCTAGCAGTTTGACTCCAATCTGGATGAGCCCAGAAAAGTAAGACAACTGAGGGTAATAATACTATTGCACCAGCTAGCATCCATGGACGATAACGCCCCATTTTTGTTTTTGTTCGATCTGCTAATGAACCAATAAGCGGATCATTGATAGCATCAAACAATCTAACTGCCAAAAATAAGACTGATACTATAGCAGCTGGCACTAGTGCAATATCTGTTAAAAAGAACATCAAATAGGAACTTACAACCATCCAAGGAAAATTATAAACTATCTCACCTGAGGCAAAGGCTGTTTTTCTTAAAACAGCTTCTTTACCTTGATAATAGGTTGTAGCAGTTTCAACCTTTAAACTTTCTTTTTTACTCATAAAATAATTTTCACTATCTTAGATTATAACCACTTCTTATTATCTAAAAAAGTGAAACTCCTTTCATTTTTTTATAATTTAGTAAAGTTAATACATCTTTATAACTACTCTAGCAAACTGTTTACTTAGTAAGTCTGCATAAGCTTTCTCATGTTCTTCCAGAGGGTGCACACTTTGAACTATGCTTTTTAAATCCATCCGTCTTGCTATTTTTAGAGCTTTAGGAAATAAACCCGCTCCCATAATCACACCACTCAAGTGTTTTTGATCCCAATAGAAATCTTTATGCAAATTAACACCTAAAATTGGAGATGAACCGTACATTGCATAATACACTCCTCTACCATCTCGGGTTAGCATATCTAGCGCCATCTTTGCTGCTGACATAGAACCAGTTCCTTCTATCACACAATCATATTTTCCAGAAGCATACTCTATAGCCTTTTCAATCACCCCTTCATCACGAGAATCTAGTGCATAGTCAGCACCCAACTCCAGAGCTAATTCTTGTTTTTCTTTTATTAAATCAAAGACTGTAACTACCGATGCTCCAGACATCCGAGCCAACTGAACTAGCATAAGTCCAATTCCACCAGCACCCATGATAGCAACTGATTTACCAAATGAAAACTCAGCTTCTTCAGCTACCGCTAAAGCAATGGTTAAAGGTTCGATCATGCAGGCTGACAACAAATCATAATCTGCAGGCAGCTTGTGCACCTGCGTTACATGATAACAGGCGTACTGAGCCATTCCGCCCATGCAGAATTTTAGATTACTACAAAAATTTTCTTTGCCACTACGACACATGTCGCAGCTGTAGCAATATTTTGCATAGTTGGCAACTACCTTGTCACCTTTCTTATAACCAAGTTCCAGAGCCTTTCTTCCTACTTTGTCAATAACACCTGATAACTCGTGCCCAAATGGCATCGGCAACCTACTTTTAGTTCCTTCTTCAAATTCACCTAAATCACCTGTTAAAGTATGAACATCGGATCCACAAAAAGATGAATAAGCAACTTTTATTCTAATCTCATCTTCCTCAGGTTCGGGTATAGGCACATTCTCAAGAGTAATTTTGCCCATTGTATTAGTATCTGAATCTCGAACGCTTTTAATGAATAGTTGTTTCATAAGTATATTCCCCCTTCAGGCAGCTTGAAAAACTATAAAATCCATCTTAAAAAATAGAATATCCGCCATCAATAGGAATATTAATTCCTGTAACATATGAAGATGCTTCGCTTGCTAAAAATAACATGACACCATGAAGTTCATCATTGCGCGCAAAACGATTCATAGGTACAACTTCTAAGAGTAAATCATGGCCTTCTTTATTCATTACCCCTTCATGAATACCTGACCATACATACCCAGGAGATATTGTATTAACCCGAATATTGTACTTGGCTAACCCTGCTGCCATGTAACGAGCAAGTTGCGATATACCTGCTTTGGCTGTTCCATATGCTGCTACCGGTGATGGTTCACCACATAAATAATTCGCATTGTAAGCTGAAAGAGAAGAAGTCATTATAATTGAACCACCGTGATCATGCTCACGCATAATATGTTGTGCAATTTGAGCCGTCAGATATGCTCCGTTTAAGTCAATATTAATAGTTTTCATCCACGTTTCATAAGGAACATCCACATCATCACCAGGAAGGCAAACTCCTGCATTGATATGCGCTAAATCTATTGTTCCCATCTCTTCTATTAGAGAAACTTTTAACGCATCAACTTGTTCTTTATCAGAAACATCACAATACAGTGCAACAATCTTGGTCCCATAACGCTCATATAACTCTTTTGCTAATGGTTCTAGTGTATCTTTGGTAGAAGGAAGGTCCACTAATGCTACATCAGCACCTGCAGCAGCCCAAGCAGCAGCAGTATTTCGACCTATACCACCACCTCCGCCAGTGACAAATCCTTTTTTCCCTTTGAGCGAGAACTTATCCATTACATTAAAGTCTTCGTCTTTCCATTTATCTTTCGGATAAATTGACTTAAAATCGTAATCCATATTCATACAACTCCTTACTT
>DASRMZ010000117.1:0-3147 GCA_035647675.1 Thermoclostridium sp.
ATATGTAATATTATTTTAACACATTAAGCTTTATGGTCAATATAATGCAAAAACGACTTTAAATATTAAGATTATTGGACAAAAATATAATTGAATACGAGGGAGAACATATAATGGCTAGTAAGGATTTAACGGAACTGAAAAAACTCGATGGTAGGCCTAGTTGGAGTAGCTCATTTGCACACGCTATGCAACACGTCCTAGCAATGTTGGTCGGCAATATCACACCACCCATAATAATCGCTTCAACTTTAGGTCTAACTGACGAGGAAAGAATTATCTTAATTCAAGCCGCCATGCTTATTGGTGGTATTACAACTTTAGTACAAACTCATACTATTATGGGATTCGGTATGGGGCTTCCAAATTGTATGGGTGTAGCCTTTGCTTATATGCCTATACTGTTATCAATTGGTGTATCATATGGAATTGGCGCTATTTTTGGAGCCCAGTTAATAGCTGGAGCTTTGTCAATACCTTTAGGTATGGGAATTAAAAAAGTTAGACACTTATTTCCACCAATTGTTAGTGGTACAGTTGTACTCTGTATTGGGTTGTCTCTCTACAATACGGCCATGACTTACATAGGGTAGTGTAAAGTAGGTTATGAAAAACAGGATTAAAAAAAAGCTCATAAAAAACCATGAAAACGGGATATTTTTCTATAATTATGGTACTAGGGAAGTGACTGGATAAGGATCGCCACCCTTGACAGCATGACAAAACAATGCTCCGACATACTTACCGACGGCGAGGAAACTCAGGAGCAGATATATCTGAAAGTTTCGCCGTCTATTCGCAGCATTTTAGCATTGTTTTGTCATGCCATCAAGGGCAAGTCCCTACGGGATGGCTAGATTGATACCTCGGGCTCAAAAATCTAAGAGCAGATTAGCCTTCGGCTTGTTGCTTTAAGATTGTCTGTTGACCAAGGTAGATAAGAAGTTGCCATTTTCCTGGCATGTTGCCTGCACCTTCTAGAATGTCCACTTTGTTCAGTGGATCTTTACCACCAGATATTTCGTGGGGACGCAGGAAGTTATAATAGGCAACCCAGAGAGATACACTGTGGATTGCACCATCATCATTTTTATAACCACAAGTGATACGATAGCTCTCCTTGAAAGTCCTATTCAAACGCTCAATCACCTGCTTAAATGGGCGATACTTTTTAGAAATCGCATCATCATTGGTCATACCAATGACCTGAGTGATGAATATGTCCCAGTCCTTTTCAATCTTGAACTGTTGGGCTGCAAGAGGATAAGCACTGTAGCCATCAGCAATGAACTTTAGAGCTTTGCCAGGAAACTCTTTAAATTTATCAAAAGCCATGCGCATGGTAAGGATACAGGGGCCGACATCCCGTGAAGTGGACACCTGATAGCCTAGAATGGAACGTGAGACTCTATCCATGATAAGCCAGAGATATCCCATCTTTCCTTTGATTTTGATGTAGGTTTCATCAGCTACCAGTTCGTTGGAAGGATTGTAGTCATAGGAATCAACAAAGGGTTTAACGATGACAGCGGCAGTTTTAGCATAGTTGTTGACCATGGTATGTGAGATTTCGATGTTATGTATTTCCTTCAAGGCCTGTACAGTCTGTCGAAGTGAAAGTTTCAGATTCACTCGATAGGTTAGACATAGTCCCATGATGTAGGCGTTGTTTTTCTTATATTTAAAAGAGGTAGCCCAATTAGGTAGCTGACTTAGATCCATGGAGAAAAAGTCTATTGAGAACTCCCTGTACAGATAATGGAGTTTATATTTCCAGTATTTAGACGTAGGAAGACCTTTTGGCAGTTTTTTTAGGTTTCCCTTGTAGTAGGAGCAGTTGCTATTGATACATTTATGTACACGGAAATGTTTACGGTCTTTTACAGGTTGTAGAGCATGGCCACAGTAAGGGCAGGTGAGTTTTAAGGGGGTGGTCACATTCTCGCCATTAACAAAGGTCTGACCACATACTTTACATTTGAACTGACCACGTCCACCATTGTTATCATAAATGTATTCATGTGGGGCATCACAGAGAGGACAGGTGGTATCTGAAGGGACGTTACGTACCTTGCCTTTTTGGGCTTTGACAGGCTTTAGAGGCTTGCCGTAACGGAGTTTGTAATACTCAGTCCAGAGCTTCCAATCTTGTTTTGTAAAGGTTTTGATGATGGGGAGTTTATCTGTCTTGAATTTCTGATATTTGGGGCTGTGTATTTCGTCATGGGCCCACTGCTTTAGTGGAATATACCTTGAAATAAAAAGAATGAGCCAGCAAATTTGTTGATGTTGGTATTGAATTAATTGTAGTAAATGAAGTATAATGTTATCCATAGCAATGATTTTCCTTTCGTGGGTGAATGTTGGTTTGGGTACTTACATTATACACGAAAAAGGGGGGGTCATTGTTATTTTGTTTAAAAATACATTGCAACCCTTGATATATAAAGGTTTTAATAAAAAAAGATAGTGTAATACTTTACACTACCTTACATAGCTGGAGGATCAGGAAATGAAGAATTCGGAAGTCCAAAATATGTAGCTATCGCAGCTATTGTATTAGTTATAACCTTGGCTTTTAATTTCTTTGGAAAAGGTATGGCAAAAACACTAGGTATGTTAATCGGTATGGCAATAGGCTATGTAATTTGGGCTTTTACAATAGGAATTGATTTTTCAGGTGTTCAAGAAGCAGCATGGTTTGCATTACCTAAATTTCTTCCTTTTAAATTAACATTCGAACCAATGGCAATTCTTTCTATGATATTGATGTATATTGTACAGGCTGTTCAAACAATCGGTGACGTTTCATCAACAACTACAGGAGCTTTTAACCGTGAAGCAACCAACGCGGAATTAGGTGGAGCTATTAAAGGTACTGGTATATGTGGTATGTTAGGCGCTCTAATTGGTGGGTTTCCTACTGATCCATTTAGCCAAAATGTTGGTATTATCGTAACAACAAAGGTAGTTGCAAAACGTGTATTTACACTTGTTGGAGCAATTCTTGTAGTTGCAGGTTTAGTACCTAAATTTGGTGGTTTAATGACAACTATTCCTTCTCCTGTACTTGGTGGTGCGACTATCACAGTATTTGCTGCTATTACTATGTCAGGTATTCAATTGATTACTGAACAACCAATGAAC
>DASRMZ010000118.1:0-2684 GCA_035647675.1 Thermoclostridium sp.
AATTTGTAACCTGCTTGTCGGTTATATTATAGGCACGCACCATAAGTATTTACCAGCTCACAAACCTTTACTATCAAGTTATGTTATGTGGACTTTAGCATATTAAAGGTTTGCTGATTTGCCACGAACTTTTTCTATAAAGTTGATGTCATCCTAGTAAGTGTAACTTTATACGTAATTAATTCTTATCGCCTATAGTTCTCAAGTATCTTCTTTACAACAGTTTCATTTGCAAGCATATCCCAAATGGAATCGTCTTCCATACCAAGCCTCCATAGCGCAACGCCGTTTATTCCCATATCCCATGCCGTTTGTACTTTGGCACGTAAACTATTAGCGTTTTCAAACCATACTTGGTGTTGCTGCCCCTGAGCACTTGTATACGCAAACCAAGGTGTCTGATAATTCTGATCGAATTGAATGGTAGCCCCGTATTGCTCAGCAAGTTGCATAGCTCTGTCATAAGAGACATATGTGCTGGTATTCGTATCCAGATTAAAATCAAAGCCAAATACTGAAACTGCTGCAGCGATTTTGTACCACGGCATTTTTGTTTTCGTGTAATTTAAAACCCTTTTCATCCAAGGGATAGAAACGGGTGGTCCCGGTGGACTTCCACGCCAACCAAATTCATTATAAAGCATTACGATAAACTCATCCACAGCACCGCCTATTACCTCATAATCAAATGGATCGGAAAATGGATTGAAGGGTTCATCACTTATTCGAGAAGGTATTGAGGCTGATAGGAAATACCCTCTGGGTCTAAATGCTTCTGCAATATCCACATAGAGCTGTGCAAGGTTAGCGCTGTCTTCAGTATAAGCATCCTCGATGTCTATATTGACACCGTCAAAATTATTTGCCTCCACCAGCTGAACAAGATTTTGTGCAAATGCTCTGCGATTTTGTGGTGAAGAAACCAATTGTCGCACCAAGTCTTTTGCCAATGCCACTCCTCCAGGACGATAAAGCAGGTTGTGAATGACAGGAAGTACTTTAATATTATTTCTGTGAGCAATTGCAACAATAACCTGTATGTCTTGAACGGTAAATTGAAAAAACCTGTCGATTTGCGTAGGATCATTTCGACTGATTTGATAAAAGAAGGGAGCGACGGTGGAAAGTTGAGATACATTGCCAGCAAAGGATGCATATGAGCCTGGTAACCCTGGTCCCTCAGCAAGGGTATAAAAGCCGATAATGGGTTGTATGGGTCTTGAGCTATCGTAAGCTGCCAGTGTAACAATGTTTTCTGAAATCCATCCTATTGCACCATTGTAAAGACCCACCTGAAACCATCTGTTCCTGTAACCTGTAACAGGAAGACGTGCTCCTTGTTGCATTACGGCGATGGAAGGAAAGTTTGTTCCAGCACCTGAGCGAATATTTGCCATGGATGCATTAACAATTACCTCTGTATAAAATGGTATAAGAATTCTTTGTCCAGCATAAATAAGATCGCTTTGCAGGTTGTTTAGCTGCATAAGACTGGGTATTGTCGTACTGAACAGCCTTGCCAGATTATAAAGGGAGTCCCCGGGTTGAATGGTGTATTGAAACACTCTCCCAGGAACAGGTGGAATATAAAGCACCTGACCGATATTTAAGCTTGTAGTTTGAAGTTTGTTGGCCTGTTGAAGTATTTCTATAGTTGTTCCAAAACGCTGGGCTATCCTATATAGGCTATCCCCAGCAATAACAGTGTACCACATAAGAACACCTTTTTTATATAAATTCTTTAGTTTCAGTATATGTTTGAACGAAGAAATAAGTGAATTAACACCTTTGCAGGTGTCAACAAAAGCAACCGAATCTCCCCCTACTTATTATGTGAATAATAAATTTTCCGTTAGTGCACAGCTATATCTCAAAATACAAAGGGGACTATAAACACTACGACTTAATAATACAAGGGTGTGAACTGTAACAATTTGCAAGACTTTACGTAAGTGGCTCTAAAAACGGGAGCACATAATGACGATAACTATATTGAGGTATTCCTATTTTAAAAAATAGCATACAATTAACATAAAAAGCGTTATAAAAAAATAAAAGGCATGTTTTAATATATGAGAGGTGGATTTTTTGAAATACTTTAAAAAGATTTTATCTTTAGTGATTGTAGTTATTATTCTGCTCGGAACAGTTGTGCCTTCGTTGCAGCCTTCTTTTGCAGCAACAAGCAATGTTTTCACACCAGCGTTTACGTATAATTCTGAAACGGGAAAATGGGATATTTCTTGGACTCCGATAACTGGAAGCACAAGCTATACAGTTATTTATCACGAACCAGATGACAATGGAGATGTAAAAGAAGTAATTACCGAACCAAGATACACAGCAGATACTATAAATGAGCAGAACGTATTAAGCCTAACTCTTCTTCCCGATCATATATATGACTTTGAATTTAGTTTCGAAAATGGAGGTTCTAAGGTTAGTTTTAAAAACAAATATGATGAATTGGTGGAAAGTGAAACCACTTTTTTCATAGCTGATATAACCTTTAGGGGCACTTCATTTGATGACCAAGGGGGGCTTTTAGATGAAGGTTATGAAACAAGCAGCGATGACCAAGGTAAACCCGTTACAAGGATAATTAGTGGGCATAAGCCTCGAATAACTTTCAGGTGGAAGGTGCCAACCATATATGATTCTAAAATAGATGAGTTTATTTATAT
>DASRMZ010000119.1:0-6601 GCA_035647675.1 Thermoclostridium sp.
TTATTATAGTGTATATTGAATTGGCTTAAACAACAACACATTTTGTATAGCATTGGCTAATCAAAGAGATAAAGGGTTATAGAAAGTCGTAATAAAAAAGTGCTTAGTGTTACAGTGAAAGCTTTCTTTTTACCGGTATCCTATCTATTAGGTCATTTGATTATTAAAGGACTTAAAACCTCATCATATATTGCGACACGGGGCTTTTATACAATATTACTAGTTATTATTCCACTGTATATTGCTTTTTTAATGGCAGTAAGATTAATTAGACAGTATAAGAATAAATATGAAGGTCGTTAAGTATGAGCCCTTTCGAGGTAAATTACCCCAATGGGCTCAAATAAAGATAGCATTTATAACATGGCTATAATTGTCATATAAACGTAATGTATATATAAATCCATTTTGATATAATGTCACATATTGTATTCGATAGATATAGCGGGTGAGGGTTTATATGCCGACTCGCAATATTTTTGCAACCTTAATCGAATTCATATATCAGATCATAATACGCAACATGATCATAGCAGTTGATTTTTTTTTGAACAATTGTAGAAATAGTGTAGGAGGGTATATGATTACACTTTCTAACATCAATAAGACCTTTCGCGTTGCTAAGCGGCAGGCGGGATTTGGTCGTGCTGTAAAAGCTTTGTTTTCGCGCGAATATGAGGTTATTCATGCTTTAAACGATGTAAGCTTTACAATAAACGACAGTGAGATGGTTGGATATATCGGTCCTAATGGAGCGGGGAAAAGCACTACAATTAAAATCATGTGCGGAATATTAACACCCGATAGCGGCGAGTGTATCATTGATGGACGCACACCATGGCGAGAGCGCATTGACCATGTTAGTAAAATCGGTGTGGTTTTCGGTCAACGTAGTCAATTGTGGTGGGATGTTCCCATTATCGATAGTTTTGAATTGATACGTGATATATATAAAACAGACCAGAAAACGTATAAAAATAGCCTTGACGAATTAACTGAGCTTCTTGATTTGAGTGAGTTGCTTAAAACACCGGCAAGAAGTCTAAGTCTTGGTCAGCGTATGCGCTGTGAAATTGCCGCTTCACTTCTACATGCTCCAAAAATTTTGTTTTTAGATGAACCCACTATAGGTCTTGATGCAGTTTCTAAGATAGCAGTACGGCAGTTTATTAAAAAACTGAACGCTGAGCGTGGTACAACTGTTATTTTAACCACCCATGATATGCAGGATATTGAAGCGTTGACCGAACGGATATTGCTTATCGGGAAAGGTAGGATTTTACTAGATGGGAGCTTTGCTGAACTTAAAAATCACTCATCTAAACGAAAGACTCTTGTAGTTGAATATACTGGAGTAGCGCCAAATATTTGTGAAGGCATGACACTTGTAGACACCCAAAATGGAAGGCTTATAATTACTATTGACCCAGAGTTATTATCGGTATCCGATTCAATAGCTCATCTTGCTGCAGAAACAGAGTTAATCGATGTATCAGTATCTGGCATAACGGCAGAGGAAATGGTGGTGGAGCTGTATAAGGAGTATCATATATGAAAAAATACTATGCACTATTTCGAATACGCTTTATTAACGGTTTGCAATATCGGGCAGCAGCAATGGCAGGATTAACCACTCAATTTGCGTGGGGATTTATGCAAATATTAGCTTTTTCCGCGTTTTATCGCGCAAATCCTACCGCTTTTCCGATGGAGTTTTCTCACCTCGTGTCTTACATATGGATTCAACAAGCTTTTTTGGCTCTTTTCATGCCTTGGGGTGTGGGTGGAAATGTTGTAGAAACTATTGTTAGCGGAAATATATCTTACGACTTGTCTCGACCTATGGATATATACGATCACTGGTTTTTTGAAACGATAGCAGACAGAGTATCTAGGGCAACCCTTAGGTCTGCTCCCATATTAATTGTTGCTTTTATTTTACCTCCACCATTTAAAATGGTGTTACCTTCGAGTTTATTTCAGTTTTCAATGTTTATTATTTCTGCGCCCATAGCCATGCTTGCGGTTACTGCATATTGCCTAATAGACTACATGTCTGCGTTTTACACGATGAGCCGTAATAATATGGTTTTTGTAATTCTTGCAGACTTTCTAGCTGGAGGATATATACCTATCCCATTTTTCCCTGAACCTGTAAGGAAAGTAGCTGAGTTGCTACCGTTTGCAGCAATGCAAAATATGCCGCTTAGGATTTACAGTGGAGATATAGCTGGAATGGACGCAGTTTACGGTATAGGATTACAGTTGTTTTGGGTAACAGTTATGATGATTTTTGGCAAACTACTCATGAAGCATTCGTTAAAGCGAGTTATAGCTCAGGGAGGATGATGCATGAAGTTATATTTTAAATATTTCTCTATTCATCTTAAAAGCCAAATGCAATATAAGGTTACATTTTTTCTAAATATATTTGGGCGAATGTTTGTTTCATTTGCCACTGTTATCAGCGTATTATTTATGCTTATGCGTTTCAACCAAGTTGATGGGTTTACGCTCAGCCAAACATTATTATGCTCATCAGTGGTAACAATGGCCTATTCTTTAGCAGAGGTGTTTGCCCGTGGATTTGATATATTTCCACGCCTACTTGGCAATGGTGAATTTGATCGTGCTCTTGTTAGACCTCGAGGTATAATATTTCAAGTTCTTGGGTCACATATTGAATTTACACGCATTGGAACATTTATTCAGGCTGTGGCTGTCTTGTGTTATGCTTTACCTAACAGCGGCGTTATATGGACCTGGGACAAAATTCTAACGCTCTTCTTAATGATTTTTTGCGGTGCAGCAGTATTCTTTAGTTTGTACATTGTATATTCATCCGTTGCTTTTTTTACAATTGAGGGTTTGGAATTTATGAACATCCTGACACATGGAGGGCGTGAGTTTGGTCGGTATCCCTTTTCAATTTACGGTGATGGAATACTGAGGTTTCTAACTTATGTAGTTCCGCTGGCATTGTTTCAATATTATCCACTTTTGTACTTGATAGATAAGTCGCAAAATTTGTTCTATATGTTTACGCCAGTAATTGGTCTGCTGTTTATAATACCAAGTTACGCTTTCTTCCGTATTGGGCTGCGGCGGTATAAATCAACAGGGTCATAATTGGTATCTTTTACACAAGGGAATGGTACTTTTGTGTTATTTTGTTAGAAAGAAGGGAAAAGTATGGCAGATTTAAATGTTAGTTTTTATTCACAGTCTCTAATAAGACCAGTCTCATTCAACATGTATATCCCGAACGATGTACATTCGCAAGAGGAAAACCCACACTATAATAGGAAATGTAAAACAGTATTTGTTCTTCATGGTCATAGTGGCTGGGGTAAAGGATGGGATCAGATCTATCATCTGGCGGAAAGGTACAACCTTGCTTTGGTGTTTCCAAGTGGGGAAAATAGCTTTTACCTAGATTCACAGGCTACAGCCGGCAAATATGGAACTTTTGTTGGCTCAGAATTAGTGGACTACATCAGGAATACTTTTGGTCTGTGCATGTCCAAAGAAGATACCTTTATAAGTGGTTTATCCATGGGCGGTTTTGGGGCATTACATACAGGACTTTCATATCCAGATACTTTTGGAAAAATAATTGCACTTTCCTCTGCGCTTATTATTCATCAAATAGCAGGAATGCAACCCAATCAAGAAAATCCTATCGCAAACTATTATTATTATAGAAATTGCTTTGGAGATTTAGATCAGCTTCTTGAAAGTGACAATAATCCGGAGGTACTTGTAAAGAAGCTACAACAGCAGGGGAGGACAATTCCAGATATCTATATGGCCTGTGGGACCGAAGACTTTTTACTTGAAGTAAATCGCCAGTTTTATCAATTTTTAGTTGTTCAAAACGTAAAGGTGGAATATATTGAGTCCGAAGGTGATCACAATATGGAATTTTGGAACGACTATTTTGAAAAAGGCTTTGCGTGGATATTAGATTAATGAGGACCCATGAGCCTTTGACCACTCACTTAGAGCCTTGCGCAATTTAAGGCGTTGTATTAGATTTAGTGCTTTTACCGCAAAGGAAACAAATCACCCGAAGCATGCCCTCGGGATGGGTAAGCTTCATTCCGCTAATGTTTTCCTTATATTGCACAGCTACATCTCTCTGGTTACCTGTGAAGGGTAATCCTTTCCAATAACTTGTAATCTGCACATCCCGTTTATTCGGTCAAAATTATTGACAACCCCATATATACAATGATATAATTTCGACAAAGGGTAAACGATTACCCAAAAGAAGTTAATGTGTACAGTTATCATAACAGACACTTATAAATCAAAAGAATATGCAATATTAACTATTTTGTACGTAGGAGGTAGAGCATGGAGAAAGATTTAGGCTTCACAGATAATTTCAGATCTTGGTGGGATATAAAGCGAATTTGGGGGAAAAACCCAAAGGAACAACCTAATAGTTTACGCGAACTTCTTAATAGTTCGGCAAATAGGTATTATGATAGTGACAAGTTAGTAAACAGCGAATTTGGAGATGAACTTGTCAAGATACGCAAGGCATTTTTCCTCAGTGAAGACCAGATGTCCAAAGAAGTAGTGCAATATTGGGCACAAAGGGGTTTACGCAAGGAATTGGTAGATGGCCCCGAGGAATGGAATAAGTGGGCGATATTTACTCCAAATTCTGCTCTTAAAGAAGAAAACAAAGATAGAAAGTACCCGCTGATTTTCGCACTTCACGGTGGAGGTGCAGGACCAGGTGATGGAAGCACAATATTTTCAACAGAATCAGAAGGCTATGCTGAACTAGCAGCTGAACATGAGCTTATTCTTGGTGTTTTGGATAATCACTGGGACGAAGGTATTATGGCTTTGTATGATTATCTCGTAAAAAATTATCCCGTTGATGTTTCAAGAGTATATCTTACCGGATTTTCTGCAGGTGGTAACAGAGCAACGCAGACAAGTCTTTTACATCCTGAACTCTTTGCAGGAATATTAGTTGGAGCAGGTCTCCCTTTCTCATTTGATTACGATGAATCCCTTGTAGAAAATGCAGCGAAATATAGAATACCTATGATTGGAATAGGCGGTACGCATGATAAGGGTAATACAATACCCTTTAGCACGACTAATCCAATTGATAATCCTCTTCCAGAGATTGTAGCTAGATTATTTGGTGCAGACAATAAGATGAGATGGGCTAATGCATTTTTTAAATTGAACCATATAGATTACTATTCACACGAGGAGAATTTATCCCATGTTTCTAGCTCAAATGACGAAGTTGAACAAATTATTGGGATAAAGGTACAACATTCTAAAATAACTTACGAAATGGGACAGAAGCATTATTGGGCTGAATTTACAGATAAAAACGGACTATGCCTAGTGAAATATATATATATAGATAATTTACCTCACTGCGTACCACCTAATATGATGAATCTTGGTTGGGAGTTTCTCAGTAAATTTTCTAGGGATCCGATCAGCAAAGAACTTATATATAATGCTTAGTTTTTAGCTTACTTTTGGGGGGCAATAAAGTTGAAAAAGTATATTATTAAGCGTCTTTTATGGATGATATTTGTATTATTAGGTGTGTTGCTTATTGTATTTGTTCTTCTGGAGTTCACACCAGGTGATCCTGCCAGACAAATTCTTGGCGCATTTGCTGATGAGAAGGATGTTGCTGCAAAAAGATTAGAATTAGGGTTAGATGATCCATTTGTAGTACGCTTCTTTAGATATGTGTATAACTTAATATTCAAATTTGATCTCGGAATATCTTACCGTACTAAGCTACCTGTTATGCAAGAGATTGCATCTAGGTTACCCATAACAATGACAATTGGTGTTCTTGGTCTATTAGTAAGTGTTACCATCGGTTTAACGACAGGTATTATTTCAGCAGTTAAGCAGTATTCATGGCTTGACAAGATATGTAATGTTTTTGCAGTAATATTTTATGCAATGCCAAACTTTTGGTTGGCACTGGAATTAAGCTTAATATTTGCTTTGTATTTAAAATGGTTACCTCCTACAGGCTATAAAGGAATAAAATATTTAATACTACCAGTGACTGCGCTTGGCTTGAATGGTTCTACAGCAATATTTAGGCAAACCAGATCATCCATGCTTGATGTAATAAGGGAAGATTATATTAGAACAGCAAAAGCCAAAGGTCAATCGGCAATTAAAATCGTACTGAACCATGGACTTCGTAATGCACTTATGCCAGTAGTGACCATGGTAGGAAACAGTTTAGGGCTTATTATCGCAGGTACAGTAGTAATTGAGAGCATTTTTTCAATTCCTGGGTTAGGAAATTACATGCTGCAGGCCATAAACGGTCGTGACTATCCCGTTATTCAGGGTAGCGTGTTTGTTTTAGCCTTTATGATATGTATCTTCAATCTGATAACTGATATTGTCTATTCATTCCTTGATCCTCAAATAAAATCACAATATCAAAGCAAAGGCAATAGCAAAAAAAGGAGGGTTAAAGCCTGAATGAATACATTAACTATTAAAAGAAAAGGTAATTTTAGACTATTCTTTCGCAGGTTTTCTCGTAATAGGCTTGCTGTTTTTGGACTTATATTTATCG
>DASRMZ010000120.1:0-8382 GCA_035647675.1 Thermoclostridium sp.
TTGTATAGTTCAGCTGCGCATGAAAATTCATCTAACGGTAACTTTATAAATAAATCTTTTAATAACATTTTGCTATCAAAATCAACTTGTATTTCCTTATCACCGACTAATTTTATTAATTCGTCTTTTGTAACAGGATAATCCACATCTACTAATTCTTTTGTTATGTTGTGGGATGTTGCCACATAATACTTTTTCATAATAATCCCCTTTCCATTTGTTTTTTAATTTTTGCAAACAATTATATAATTATTTATAAGCATTATAGTCCTTTAAGCAGCGGCCCTTTCCTCCAAACTCTGAACAACTTGAACCTCTGCGGTTATATGAATATAGGAAATTATTTGTTACTCCTTTTTTATGCATTTGGTCAACTATAGCCGGATAAATATCTGCTTTAATCAGCCATGGTAAACCCATTGGCGCTTCTGTTATAATAGTTCCATCCGGATTAAGTATCATACTTCTGCCAAAATAGCTGTATGCTTCGTCTACTCCTACGGAGTTGGATGATACTACATAAACCTGATTTTGGTATGCTCCTGCTTTATTGGTGATTTCCCATGCCTTGTCCCATGGAGCCATATAGTGAGAAACTCTTACAATTACATTTGCACCGTTTACTGCGGCTTCTCTCCATATTTCAGGATAGTCTCCGTCTGCACATATAATGATTGCAATCCTTGACCCTTTTGGACCCGGTACTACCGGACATCCTCCACCCGGATATGTTGGCTCTGCCGGTATCCAGGGATTATTTTTAACGTATTCGAGGACTATTTCACCTTTGTCATTGATCATTATTGCTGTATTGCAATACTTATTACCGTCTACTTCGGTTACCAGCGGATTAAAGATTCCCCATACTCTTAGTTCTGCACATTTATCTTTTAGTCTTTGTATTTCGGGGCCGTCTAAATCTACTAAAACATTCTTCCAGTCCGGTGAATAGCCTTGCAGTGCACACTCCGGACTTACAAATAAATCCATTCCGGGAAATCCGTTAGATGCTTTGTCCATGTAGTCCAGTACTTGATCCACGTTCTTATTTACATGTTCCATTGTCTGGGCACTAATCGGCGCTACCTGCACGCTTACAACACTCATCGCTTCACATTCAAACTTTCCACTAATTGGATGTGTACTTCCAATATTCATTCTTATCCCTCCTGTTTTTTTACATTGAGCCCTTTTTTTGTTTTTAAAATAATCGGGCCTATACCTTAATTCAGCAATTTTATTTTACAAATGTGTCACCCGGTAATTGCATCAATGCAATTGCTAAGGTCCACTTACATACTTTAATTTTACTATTGTGCTGTCCATCCTCCGTCTATTGTTAATTCAGCACCTGTCATAAAAAGTGATTCATCAGAAGCAAGATATACATCACCATAAGCAATATCTATAGGTCTGCCTATATAGCCTATAGGATGAAGCTTGCCCACATTAGCAAAGTATTCATCTTTTTCAAGTCCGGAATCCGCCGCTTCTTTTTCTGTCAATGCTGTATGGATATAGGCGGGATGAACAGAATTAACCCGGATTTTATATCCCTTATATCCACAATGTAAAGCTGCCACCTTTGTCAAAAGCGTTACTGATCCCTTTGATGCACAGTATGCAGCCAAATCCCATTCGCCAACTTGTCCATCAATTGATGATCTGTTTATAATCGAACAATTCTCTCCATTATCTTTCATTGCTATAATTGCATACTTAGTACCTAAGAAGACACCTGTTGAATTAATATCCATAATCCAATTCCATTCCTCAAGGGTAGTTTCCTCTATAGTTTTACCTAGTGAGACCCCTGCATTATTTACAAGTACATTCAATTTTCCATATTTTTTTATTGTTTCGGAAATTACTTCTTTCCAATTTTCCTCATCAGCTACGTCCAGTTTTAAAAAAATAGCTTCCCCGCCATCTTTTTTAATACTGTCTACTAATCTCCTGCCTTCGGTCTCATTAATATCGGCTACAACTACTTTGGCTCCTTCCTTTGCAAAAAGTTCGGCACTTGCTTCACCGATTCCCAATGCACCGCCGGTTATTATAGCGACCTTATTTTCCAGTCTGCCCATGATATTAATTCCTCCTTATCATTTTTTGCATTGCTCTTTATGAAAATGGGTCTTTATAAGCCTCCATCTACACACCTACTGCCCCCCATGTTTCAGGTAATGTACTCCCGCCATCTATTACTACAACAGATCCCGTGATGTATTTGGAATCATCCGAAGCAAGGAAAGCAAAAAGTTGTCCTACTTCATATGGATCTGCCAATCGTCCCAGTGGCGTAGCCGAAGCAGTTGCATTTGTAACATTATCCGGGTTATCCGGATCAGATTCTTCAGCTATTTGAGCTTGCATTGGTGTCGCAACATATCCGGGTGCTACACCATTGACGGTTATCCCGTACTCAGCATATTCAATGGCAAGCGCTTTAGTAAATCCCCACATCGCTGCTTTTGCAGGTCCGTATGCAGTCTCACCACCATCAACGACTATAACACCTGATACAGATGTCATATTCACTATACGCCCATATTGTTGTTCTACCATATGGGGCAGTACAGATTTACAAAGATTCCAGGAACCTGTATAACATAGAAAATGATCGTCTCTTTCTCTGTCAGTCATTTCGGCAAAACTTTTTATGCGTATTATTCCCGCAATATTTGCTAAAAGATCTATTCGCCCATACTTTTCCAATACTTCTTGGACTCCCTCTTCAACAAGTTTTTTATCACTTATATCAACCTTGAATGGAAGTACGTCATAACCCTCAGATTCCAATCTTTTTGCAACTTCGTATACCTTGTCGGAATAGTCAAACATCGCTACCTTAGCACCCTCATGCAACCAAGCTTCAGTAGTTCCGAGACCTATCCCCATAGCTGCTCCTGTCACAATTCCAACTTTACCTTCTAATTTACCCATAACTTTCGCACCCTCTTTCTCCTTTTTTATTTTAATTTATTACTCGATTTCAGTAATAATAAGACAATTATTACTACTAAAAACAGAATCATTTAGGATATAAAACACTAGGATTTCATCCCCCGCCAAATAGATCATCAGTTAATAATTACTTTATTTAAAATCTATAGCTATAAACTGATAATTTAATTAAAACTGTAAATACTCATCCGGTTGACAATTTCACATATCTCGGCTTTTTGGAGCATATTAGAGCCCATCCTTGCATTTTGTAATACTATAATTTTTCATATACCGCCCTTATTCCTCCGATAAGCTTAAATCTGGTATATGCAGCCGTTAAATTCGCATGGCCTATTCTATTTACAGATAATCTTACCGGTACAGCAACCTCCTTCAAATGCATACCAATCAAAGTATCCCCAATATCCAACCCGGCATTTGCCTTTATTGAACTTACGACTACCGCTTCATCAAATAAATCCATTGCGGCTTCCCCCATTGCACCTCCTGCTTTTGACTTTGGATATACAGACACTATTTCGAAGTTATACTGTTTTGCACAACTATTTTCGACAATCAGGGCACGATTTAAATGCTCGCAACACTGGATTGCTAAAGAAAGACTATCCTCCTTTATCAAAGGTAGAATTCCCCGCATCAGGCTTTCTGCTATTGCTCGATTGGAGCCTGTACCAATTCTTTGACCAGCAACCTCACTCGTACTACATCCAACGACTATAATATCGCCGGCCTTTACCCCTGATATATCAATTAATTCGGCTAACGCTTTATTCATGGTTTTAGTTAATAAAACGTAATCAACCATTTTAACACCCTTTCCCGATAGATCGAATGATAATAATGTAATTATGACATGGCTTTATATGCTATGAATTCTTCATAACCTATGACAACCTTATAATAGCCCTCAAACATTTTATTTACATCATCATCCCCGGTATCTATGAGCATTGGACTTCCGAAAATAGTGTTTAATTTATCCCTTGATGCAATAATAATAATATTGTCTTTCTGTACCCATTTTAGCACTACAGGACTTAATTGTTGGTTGCCTCTCCCCAAGATATGTCCCTGTCCACCAATTATAGTAAGTATGATTTTTGTTTTTTTGTTTTCTATCAATCCCAGTAATTCTTTTTCAGTTGCATCCTTAGCTATAAGTCGCTTTTTATAGACCACATCTACTCCAAGTAACGTATTATCTAAACCTAATTTATTCATTACCGTGCGTGTGGTAGTGCCGGGACCTATTATATATATATAGTCATCCGTCATAGAATCTACAATATAGTTTGCCAACCGATCCAATGAAGCCTCTTCACCTGCAACTCCACCAGACTTCCTGTTTTGTACATATTTTTTTTCAAATGGAACTTTTAGATATCCATATAATTTTGCTACTACTCTTTCATCCCTGAAAGCATCTTCGTCAATATCCATAACTTCTGCTTCTGTAAATTCTGTGATTTTATCCTGTAAAAATAACTCTAGTAACTCACCCGTCTTTTTAGGATTCTGACCGTAGACGGCGGAATGAATTTTTACTCCTGCAGGAATACCTAAGGCCGGTATGCTTAAATTTATAGAATCATAAATATTTCTTGCCGTGCCATCACCACCCGCAAAAAGTATCAGGTCTACTCCATGTTTTTTCATATCTTTAGCTGCTTTTTCGGTATCATCCGCTGTTGTATTATTTTTATCTATAATACCGATGACTTTTGGCTTAAACCCACATGCCACAGCCGCATTTTCACCCATTTCGCCCGGGTAAGTAATAATTTCTATCTGATCTCTTAAATAGGATATTTGTTCAAGTGCTTTTATCGTTCTGTTCTGTGCCTGCGGTTTTGCTCCAAGTTCTCTGGCTTTTTTTTGGATTTCTAAACCGTCACTACCTTTTAGACCCACACTTCCCCCCATGCCGGCAACCGGGTTTATAATTAATCCTAGTTTTTTCATAGAGTTATTTCCCACCTTTTGTTGTAATTTTATAATTATCAGTTGGCTTAAAGAACAATCGGATTAAGCCAACTGAGCATATAATATATTACACTCTATCTGTGTTTTCTTAAATAAGCCTTCCATGTGGTTGCCCATTTTTCCGGATCGTCCAGTGATTCTACATCATTACGTTGGAAAGATGAAGAATTATGCGGAGCAGTTTTTATTATTTCAGGATTTGTGTAAGCCTCATCTGATATTTTTTGAACCACAGCTACATATTCGTCTATATCATCCTTAGAATAGGTTTCGCAAGGTTCCAATGTCATTGGTTCAGGAATTACCCATGGATGGTGACTTTGCCAGAAGCATGGAATTCCATAATCGACAATCCTTTGATTAAATTCATCTGAACCTATACCTGTTTCCTTTTTCAATACTTCAAAACTGTATCGAATCTGTTCTTGTCTCGTAATTCCATTACCTTGGAATGCACTGGTTATGCCGCGAATTTGAAGCATCTTCTTTTCCATATAATTATTATTTATAACCGATACATCTGCACATTCTCTTAATCCATCGGGTCCCATCATCGCTGACCATGCATAAGCCTTCAAAACAACTCCTGCAACTCCTATAAAGTCTCTCACTTTACCTATGGATTTTTCAATATCATAATCCAAGTAATATTTTTCACCGTCATATTCTACCAATGGAACAGGAAGATATTTAGCTAATTCTTTTTTAACTCCCAGTGCACCACTTGCCGGTCCTGAACAACCATGAGGTGTTCCGAAAGTTTTATGAATATTAAAGTGACACATGTCGAATCCGGCTTCTTTTGCTCTGGCTACACCTAGAAATGCATTTGCATTTGCTTGGTCATAAAAGCATAAACCTCCTGCATCGTGAACAATTTTAACAAATTCGTCTACCCTTGGATTAAAGATTCCTATATCCTCGGGATTTGTCATAAATATAGCGGCAGTTTTTTCTGAAACAACTGATTTAAGAGCCTCTATATCAGGTACTCCGTTTTCATCAGGATATATAGTTACTACTTTAAATCCCGCTGTATTCGGGGTCGCAGCATCACATGGATGTGAAAATATAGTCGTTATTATTTCATTCCTTTGATCGAGTTGACCTCTTTCTTCCCAATATGCTCTAACGATTGAAGCGGCAGTATATACTGCATGGCTTCCTCCACCCGGTTGTAGCGTAAATTTATCTAACCCGGAAACTTCTTTTGCGACATTTTCAAATTTATAGAACATTTCCAATATCCCTTGCACTGTATCCTCGCTTTGTTCGGGATGTAATTCAGCAAATCTCGGATCACTTGCTAAATCCTCGTTTATTCTCGGATTATATTTCATTGTACAGGTACCTTCACTTATATCATTTCCTATATTTGAGCCCATAGTTTCTTGTGATAATCTTAGATAGTGAGAGAGTACTTGTTTTTGAGATAATTCCGGTAGGTTCGGTAGTTCCTTCCTTAATATACTTTTTGGTAGAGTTTTTGCAACATTACCTACTGATTCAATAATCTCGTCATCTGCCGCAGGAGGTATTATTCCACGCACATTAGGTTTCGATAATTCATATATTATTGGTTCATTCCATCTGGCCTGTTGAAAAGTTTTCCTAATTTTTATAGAATCCATTCAAATTCTCCTTTCAAATTGATTTATATTAGTAGGGTTAATCAAGAAATTATTGTTCTCAAAGCAAAGATTAATTTGTCAATATCTTCCTTTGTATGAACTTCTGTAATACTGTATAATGCACTTTGTCCAAATTCAGGGAAGGTTTTCTCTAGGTTTATACCTCCAAAAATATTTTTCTTCTTTAATTCCTTATTAATCTCATTGACTGTTTTACCTGTCCCGTTAAATTCGACAACAAATTCTTTAAAATGATATCCGTCATGAGCTATTCTTATTCCCTCAATACTCGCTAGTTCTCTCTTTGCATAACTAACCCTTTGCATAATTCCTTCTCCAAGTTCCTTCATTCCGTGTGGTCCCATTAACGCTAAATATACACCGGCAGTAATTCCATAAAGAGCAGCGGCTGTACCAACAAAGTCTTTAGCTTTCTCTCTTGATGCATAAGAGGTTCTCTCATAGTAAACTTCACCAAAACCATACTCACCTTCGCTGATAGTAGTAGTAATTCCAAACAATAAATTTGGAAATTCGGCTACGTATTCCATCTCGTCTCTCGAAGCCATGAATCCTCCCAGGCCTCCCCCATACTGCATATGCATTCCAAGCGGCTGTATATCTCCGCAAACTATATCTGCACCATAATTTGCCGGAGCCTCCAAAACACCTAATGATGAAGGATCACAACCGATTATAGACTCTGCCTTTACACCATGAGCTAATTCTGATATTTCTGCACCTTGGGTTTCGATAATCCCCAAATATGTCGGATTTTCGAAATAGACGGCAGCTACTTTATCACTTAATTTTTCTTTTAAATCGTCAAGATCCATTAGTCCTGATCTTCTTACAGATTTAACCATTGTAATTTTAATTTCAGGTTTTAAATAGTTTTTCATGACTGCTAATCTTCCGGGACTGATATTTTGTGACACAAGTATCTCCTTCCTGCCTGTCTTTCTTGAAGCCATACGGCAAGATACTCCTGCTGCCGTTCCCCAATCAAATGTAGGGGTCCCGGCAAAATCCATGCCCACCAGTTCGGCAATCATACTTTGAAATTCAAACATAGCTTGAAATTTACCATGATCAGAATATGCATCACCAACATAAGCCGTTAAAAATTCATCTCTCGAAGCAATCGTATCGCAAACCGAAGGTACATAATGTTGCCATGTTCCTCCGCCCAAAAATGATATGTTTTCTTTGCAATCTTTATTTTTGCTTAATATACCTTCAACATGTCTTTTAAGTTCATATTCAGATTGAATTGCCTCCGGCAAATTCATCCTACCTTTAAACCTCAGATGACTCGGTATTTCCTTGAAAATATCTTCCGCACTGGCTATTCCCAGTTCATCAAGCATTTGTTTTTTTATTTCCGGCTGAGAATTGGGAATATAAGGATGTGAAAATTTTTTACTCATACTGCTTCCTCCTTTATTATGAAATAATAGTTTTGCCACAACCCATGTTTGCCTTTTTGAGCCCCCTTTCACCCATATGAAGTAAATATGTTTTTATATTCAGTTTTTGCTACTAATATATACATGCAATTTTCATGCCAACATTATAATATGTGATGATTATTATGCATTAATTTAAACATTTAATGTCCTCGCAACACATTGAAGTATTCCTACCTCATAATATTTCTGATAAATTATTAAACAAGCTGAATATTTTTTCTAACACAAAATAATTCCTCCTCATTTTGTCAAATGTCCCAATCTATAACATCAAAATGATTCATAATTGTTTAAAATTATTGTTTTTTTTTGAAGAAATATGTTAT
>DASRMZ010000121.1:0-26203 GCA_035647675.1 Thermoclostridium sp.
CGCAATTACTATGGGAACGAAAAGTTCAAGAGTGGCTTCCAACAGCTTAAAAAGAGGTCCAAGGATACTTTCTTTCATGTATTCTTTGAAGTATAGACGCAGTTTTATCACAAAGTTCCTCCGTTCATATAATTAAAATAATATATTACAGGTTAAATAAATCAGGTATTTTACCATGTTATATTGCAAAAGCTTAAATCACTTAAGGCTTGACATAGCCTAAGTCTTGCTACATTATAGTTTATTACTGTTAGTTTTTCAACGCATAAAACCATGACCGCTTTCTAATGACAGCTATTTCACAAAATACAAAGAGTGTGCACAGTAACAAGGCTCTTGCGAAGCCACATACAAAATGGTGGGTTGTTTGACAGTGTAATTTGAATATGTTATATTAATTGAGTTGTAGTGTGTTTATTAAATATATAGAAAAATGTGTGTAAATGGTTGTAAGCGGAAGGAGGCATTAGAACGATGTCAGAGCCAAGAAGACGTGACAATAACCGTGACAATAGAGATGACAGAAGAGGTGGAAGACCTTATAGAAGAAGAACTAGAAGAAAAGTCTGCCAGTTTTGCGTAGATAAAGTTGATCATATAGATTATAAAGAATCAATGAAGCTTAGAAGGTTCCTTTCTGAAAAGGGAAAGATACTCCCAAGAAGAATAAGTGGGAACTGTGCTAAGCACCAACGCCAGATGACTACCGCTATAAAACGAGCAAGACATATTGCACTTCTACCATATACGACCGATTAAGATTACAGCCTATAGAGTTATTCTATAGGCTGTAATTTAATATTTCATTTCAGATTATTCATTTAGTGCACAGCTATATCTCAAAATACGAAGAGAGTGCACAGTAACGTTAAAATGCGTTTTTGTAGCGCTTTATGCTTTTTGTGTTGCAATACGTATTTTTACATTGTAGAATAAATCATACGCAATAAGCGTTTTTATAAAATGCTTTATAAAAGATCATGTGGGAAATTAAAGCAAATAATCCACCAGTGCTATAATTATATGTATTATCGAAAAATACATGAAAGCGGTGGTATTATGAATAATGGTCTTGATGTATCAAGAAGTTTAAGAATTGTTGAAAACTTAAAAAGTGAATTGCTTGAAGGCATTGCGACTTTATACAGGCATTTAGCAGATCCAGTCCTTGAAGATACACGGGATGTTGCAGCCGATACTCTTTCAGAGATGATAGTTATTGGTTATCTTTTAGGAAAAAGACTTGGAGTAAATTACTCTAAAATGGACAGGCATATCTCAAAAAAGATACGTTTAGGTCTTATTAATGAAAATGAGATAGAAAAATATTATGGGGATCTGTCCGAACTAGCCCGTGCTCGTTCAGGAGAAGCATCATAAAGGTATGTACAATATACAACATCGCAAAATGCTCCAAATAGTAGAGGTTGATAAAAAGTTCATAACTGGAGGGATGGAAAGTGAAAGTAATTTTAAAACAAGATGTAAAAAACATAGGTAAGAAGGACACCCTTGCTGAAGTCAGTGATGGTTATGCACGGAATTTTCTAATTCCTAAGGGTTTAGCTGTAGAAGCGAGTGCTTCTAAAATTAATGAGATGAAAATGCGTCAAGGTGCAGATAAGTCAAGAAAAGAAAATGAAGCTGCCAAGGCTAGAGGGCTAGCTGAAAAAATAAAGGGAGTAACTGTAGCCTTTACTTCAAAAGCAGGAGAAAGCGGCAAGCTGTTTGGTTCTATTACAAGCAAGGATATTGCTGATAAGCTTAAGGATGAACAAAAGGTTCAAGTTGACAGAAGGAAAATCGTATTACCAGAGGCTATAAAAGCTCTTGGTGTATATGATATTGAAATAAAACTACACGCAGGTATTTCGACAAATATAAAGGTAGAGGTAGTGAACGAGGAATAGAATCGTTTTTCTGTTACATCCCGTTCTATGGCGTTTGGGCGAATTATTCATAGAACTCGTTTTTGTGAAACAGAAAAAGCCTTGAACATTAAAGCCTATATTATCACTGGTCTATAGACATTTTGATTAACGAGTTTTTCAATACATAGGAGTGCAGAAATGGAAATTGGGTTTAGGGACAGAGTACCACCGCATAGTACTGAAGCTGAACAATCGGTTTTAGGTTCCATTTTATTGGATAAGGGTGTACTGTCAGATATTGCTGGGGAACTTAAAAGCGAAGACTTTTACATGGAACAGCATCGGGAAATCTTTGAAGCGGTTTTAGATTTATATGATGAAAATAAGCCTATCGATTTAATAACTGTTTCTGAGCAATTAACAAAAAGGGGCACATTGCAAAAGGTAGGGGATTATGAATATCTATCTAATCTTGCCATTTCCGTTCCCACAACAGCGAATGCTTTACACTATGCTTCTATTGTAGAGGAAAAATCCTTATTAAGAAAACTAATTCAAGCATCTAGCGAGATATCAAAAAAAAGCTATGAATCCAGTGAGGATGCTATGTCTGTGCTAAGCTATGCTGAAAAATATATATATGATATTGTTCAAAATCGCAATAGCACGGGGCTTTTTCCCATTAGTGAAGTACTTGAAAGCACATTTTCCCGTCTTGAGGAGTTATATAACAATGCAGGTTCGCTTACTGGCGTGCCCAGTGGATTTATTGAATTAGATAGAAAAACCTCAGGGTTTCAAAGATCTGATTTGATACTTATTGCTGCAAGACCAGCAATGGGAAAGACTGCATTTGCATTGAACATCGCAACCTATGCGGCCGTTTATCAACAGGTACCGGTTGCTATTTTTAGTCTCGAGATGGGTAAAGAACAGCTTGTTAGCCGTATTATTGCTTCCGAGTCTTTAGTGGATATGGAAAAGATGCGTAGCGGGAAATTCGAAGACGATGACTGGCAGAAGATGGCCGATGCGCTGAAGCTAATATCAAGGGCACCGATTTATATAGATGATAATGCAGGCATCAATGTTATGGAGATAATGTCAAAATGCCGAAGGCTTAAAATGCGGAGAGGTCTTGGGCTTGTAGTTATTGACTATTTACAGTTAATGCAAGGTAGCAGGAGAACAGAAAGTCGGCAACAGGAGATTTCTGATATTTCTAGGTCGTTAAAGATAATGGCAAAAGAGCTTGAGATTCCTGTTATAGGACTTTCACAGTTAAGCCGTGCACCCGATGCTAGGCAAAACCATAGACCAATACTTTCAGATTTGAGAGAGTCTGGTGCAATGGAGCAGGACGCTGACCTGGTTATGTTTTTATATCGTGATGATTACTATAATGACGATAGTGAAAAGAAAAACATTTCAGAGATAATAATAGCTAAGCATAGAAACGGATCAATAGGTACTGTTGATTTAGCTTGGATTCCACAATATACTAAGTTCGGAAATCTTAAACGAGGAATATAAACGGATAAATGAATGATGGACTAATTGGAAAAGTGAATTTGTGGGCAGAGAACAATGGCATACTCAAACCCAATACGCATGTTATAGTGGGTTTATCGGGAGGTGCTGATTCAATATGCCTTTTGCATATTCTATTTACGTTAAGTAAAACAAGGCTTTTTAAAGTAACGTCAGTTCATATTAATCATATGCTGCGAGGCAAAGAGTCGGAAGAGGATGAGCTTTTTGTCACAGACCTATGTTCGCACTATGGCATATCCTTAAAGGTCTTTAAGGAGGATGTTACCACCTTTTCTAAGGAACAGGGATGTTCAATAGAGGAGGCGGGTAGAATACTTAGATATAGGCGGTTTCGGGAGGTTCTTGTTGAAGCTTCCGCAAATTATATTGCAGTTGCACATCATAGCCAAGATCAGTCAGAAACTATATTTTTAAATATTTTAAGAGGAACAGGACTAGATGGATTGTGTGGAATGACTGACATATCTAATGATATAATCCGTCCACTATTAGATGTAAGTAAAAATGATATCCAAAGCTATATTAAGGAAAATTCCCTTTCGTATAGAACTGATAGCAGTAATTTAGAAAATATTTATTTAAGAAACTCTTTGAGAAATGTTGTTTTTACTGAAATTGAACAACAAACTGGCACCGATATAACATCCTCATTACTAAGGATGCAAAGACTATTAAAATCCGATAGTGACTTTTTGAATCAATATGCAAAAGAAAAATACAAGAACATTTTAATCTTTGAAGAAGAAAAAACTGTTTTATTACAAAGAAGTGAGATGGTAAAACTCCACAAGGCTATATCAAGCAGGATCATTCGCATTGCGTGGGAAAGGCTTACAGGTGATCTTAAGGGTCTGGAATCTGTGCATGTGAACTTCATACTTGAGGTTATTGCAAAGCAGGGCAATAAAGTTGCCAATCTGCCTAAGGGTATAAATGTGATCGTACAATACGATACTGTACAAATTACAAATGAAGCATCTAATGAGGTGTTTGAAAAAAGCACACAAGACTTTTCATTTGGTATTACAATACCATCAACCACCTGCTTACCTATTAGCGGAAATACCGAAAGCAAGGAAATAAAAATTGAAACACAATTGCATTCTATAAATGATTTTATTAAAATGTTTGGAGAAGTAAAAAAACAAAAGGAAAGTAGCTTTGTTCAGTTATTTGATTATGACTCTATGAAAAAGGGAATATATATTAGAAACAGGTTGCCTGGAGATGTTTTTTCACCATATAAAGGCAGCGGAGGGAAAAAGTTAAAGGAATTTTTTATTGATGCGAAAATTCCAAGAAATATTAGAGATGATATTCCTTTATTAGTTCAAGAAAATGATATAGTATGGATTGTAGGGTTTAGAACATCCGACAAATATAAAATAACTGACTCGACCAAAACCATATTATATGTTAATATAACGTGGCAAAGATGGGAGTTTTAGCAAAAGCACCTTGGAGGAGTACTATTATGAAATTTGAAGTTCTGATTACTAAAGAAGAGCTTAAGGAAAAAACAGCTCAGATGGGTAAAAAGATAACAGAGGATTATAAGGGGAAAGAGCTTGTGCTTGTTGGAGTATTGAAGGGTGGATTTGTATTTTTATCCGACCTTGCAAGGGAAATAGATTTGGATTTAGCTGTAGATTTTATATCTGTTTCCAGCTATGGCAATGCCACAAAGTCATCAGGTGTGGTACGAATTTTGAAGGATATAGACTCTGATATTACAGGAAAGCATGTACTACTTGTAGAGGATCTTATTGATACAGGATTGACGTTAAAGTACTTAAAAGAGCTATTTAACACTAAAGGCTGTGCCAGCGTAAAGCTTGTTGCAATCATGGATAAACCCGACCGCAGAAAAGTGGATTTAGAGGTGGACTATGTTGGTATAGAAATCCCTGATGAATTTGTAGTTGGCTATGGACTTGATTATGCAGAAAAGTACAGAAATTTGCCAGAAGTTTATATTATTAGAGAAACTTAATTATTGAGTTTTATGGGTGATTGTGCTAGTATATCAGAATGCAAGTGCTTTTTTCGCAAAAACACGTCTATATTCAGAAGGTAATGAATCTTTGAATATTATATTGGCAAGTTTTTTTGTTTGTGTTTTGTGAGAAGAATAGTAACATCAGCGGATCGATTTAGGTGTTTAGCTGACGGGAGGTTTTAACTCATTGAAAAGTTTGCGTGGAATTAGCTTTTATATAATTTTATTTGTAATTATACTAATAATCATAGCTATGTGGAATGATTTTAACGATCCATTGGTTATGAAATATAGTGAATTTAAAGAAGAACTTGATAGTGGTAATATAAAAAGCATTCAAATTCAGGGTTTGGATGGGCAGATTATACTAAAGGAGCCCTCTGGAGATTTTAAGGAAAATGTTGTTTATAGTACAAGTTTTTTATCTACAGAGCATATCACTGAAGTTGTAGATGATGCAATAAGCAAGGATGTATTGGATGATGTTTATTATCCACCGGAGGCAAAGGCGCCTTGGTGGCTTACAATACTGCCTACTATTATTATAGTAGCGTTATTTGTGCTTTTTTGGGTTTTCTTTATTCAGCAGTCTCAAGGCGGAGGCGGCGGAAACCGTGTTATGAGCTTTGGTAAAAGCAAGGCTAAATTAGCTTCTGAAGGCAAAATTAAAGTGAAATTTGATGATGTCGCGGGGGCGGATGAAGAAAAAGAAGACTTAATGGAGATTGTCGACTTTTTGAAGGAACCAAAAAGGTTTGTAGAGTTGGGTGCGCGTATTCCTAAGGGCGTTCTTCTTGTCGGACCCCCAGGTACTGGTAAAACCCTCTTAGCCAAAGCTGTATCAGGCGAAGCAGGGGTCCCGTTTTTTTCAATAAGTGGTTCTGACTTTGTGGAAATGTTTGTTGGTGTTGGTGCATCAAGAGTACGTGATTTATTTGAGCAAGCAAAGAAGAATGCACCGTGTATTATATTTATTGATGAAATAGATGCCGTTGGTCGTCACCGTGGTGCGGGTTTAGGGGGCGGACACGATGAAAGAGAGCAGACGCTTAATCAATTGCTAGTTGAGATGGATGGTTTTGGTGTCAATGAAGGTGTTATTATTCTTGCAGCAACAAACCGACCTGATATACTTGACCCTGCATTGCTTAGACCTGGTCGTTTTGATAGAAGAGTTGTTGTTGGTCTACCAGATATAAAAGGCCGTGAAGAAATATTGAAAGTACATTCCCGTGGAAAACCATTAGGTCCGGATGTAGATTTAAAGGAAATTGCAAAAAGTACCCCGGGTTTCACTGGAGCGGATTTAGAGAACCTACTAAATGAATCTGCACTTCTAGCAGCACGTAAAGAAAAGAAACAAATATCCATGGAAGAAGTAAAAGAAGCTACATTTAAGGTGGTTATTGGCCCTGAAAAGAAAAGCAGAGTGATGAGTGAGAAGGAAAAGAAGCTTACAGCTTATCACGAAGCAGGTCATGCCATTGCCGTAAGAGTTGCATCTTCTACCAATAAGGTGGATAGAGTGTCGATCATTCCATCTGGTCGAGCAGGCGGGTATACAGCCCATAAACCAGATGAAGATATTTCCTATCAGACAAAGTCCCAGCTCTTGGAGACAATAATAATAGCACTTGGTGGTAGAGCTGCTGAAGAGCTTGTGTTGGGGGAAGTAAGCACTGGCGCATATAGCGACTTGAAGAGTGCTAATAGTGTAGCAAGAAATATGATTACAAAGTATGGTATGAGCGATGATCTTGAGAATTTATATTTTGGAGATGACAATGATGAGGTTTTCCTAGGAAAGAGCTATGGCCATACTCAAAATATTAGCGAAGCTATGTCATCGAAGATAGATAAAGAGGTTAAGAAGATAATAGACGAATCATATAGTAAAATAAAGGCTCTTCTTAACGAGAATATGCAGCGTCTGCATGATATGGCTCAAGCCTTGCTAGAAAAAGAACGACTAGAGGGTGCCGAGTTTGAAAAAATATTTAATGAAGGGTTTATTCCTGAATTAAAAGAATCTGAGGATGCGAGTACAAAGGAAATCACTAGTGAAGAAAAGTAGTTTTGGACTAATTTTAAGGCACAGTTTGCAACCGCATTCTGTGCCTTTTATACAAGGCTAAAGAGGGTTAAAATGAGTGATATTAAGTATTTTAACAATATTGTGACACCATATAAAAGAAGTCTCATATATACTCGTCTTGGTTTTGAAAAGACCAATACCCAAATTGAACCCGAGAAAAGAAAGCAAATAGATAAATGGATAACAGAAGCAGAAGTATTATGTAAAGTGAACATAATATATAGAATTACTAGTTTATCCGTTGCCCACAAGGGTAGAATTGTTCTTACTGATCATAGCGAGACTATGGTTAGCAAATCGTTATGGGGTTTATTGCAAAACTCAAATGAAGTGGCTCTAATGGCTGCAACTGCAGGTATTGGCATAATTGATGAAATAAATAGGCTGCAAGAATCTGGCGGCATGACAAAAGCAGTTGTTTATGATGCGGCTGCCTCTGAGATAACAGATGCAGGCTTAGATTGGCTTATGGGTTTTTTAAAACAGCAATTAATTCGCATGGGAAAATCATTGACACACATGAGATATAGCCCTGGTTACGGAGATTTGGAGCTATGTAATCAAGAAGTGTTTTTTCGATTACTAAATTTGGAGGATTGGGGTGTAAAGATTACCAAAGGTTACATGTTAATTCCGGAAAAAACAGTAACGGCAATTGTAGGTATTGAATCACCGAAATCTTGATTGGAGGAAATTAAGTTGACAAAAGAGCAGTTTAGGGAAATGGTATCAAAGGGAATTATTATATTGGATGGTGCCACAGGTACTCTATTGCAGGAGCAGGGTATGCCAACAGGGGTATGTCCTGAAAGATGGGTACTTGACAACCCCCATTCAATTATAAACATACAAAAACAATATGTCGATAGTGGGGCCGACATACTCTACACATTTTCTTTTGGAGCAAATGAACTAAAGCTAAAGGAGTTTAACCTGGAGGATGTAAAAGGCATTAACCGTGAGCTGGCAAAGCTGTCCCGTCAAGCCTCCAATGGTAGAGCTCTTGTGGCTGGTGATATATCTATGACAGGCCAGTTGATGGAACCTTTTGGAATGTATACATTTGAAGAGGTTGTAAACGCATACAAAAAACAAGTAATCGGCTTATTGGAAGGTGGAGTAGATCTCTTTGTAATTGAAACAATGATGGATATTCAAGAGGTAAGAGCAGCGCTTCTAGCTGTTAAAGAAACCTGTGACTTGCCTATAATTACAACCATGACTTTTGAACGCGGAGGGCATACAATAAACGGAACAGACCCGTTAACAGCGTTAATAACACTCCAAAGCCTTGGAGCCGATGCAGTTGGATGTAATTGCTCTACTGGACCAAAAGAGATGATTGAAATTATCGAAAAAATTAAGCCATATGCAAAGGTTCCTCTTGTGGCCAAACCAAATGCTGGCATGCCAAAGCTAATTGATGGCAAAACAGTATTTGATATGGGTGCTACTGAATTTATACAATACGCGGATGAGTTCATTAAGGCAGGGGTAAACCTTTTAGGTGGCTGTTGTGGTACTACACCGGAATATATACTTGGTTTATCTAAGGCAGCAAGGGGAAAAAAAGCATCCGAGGGCGAAAAAAAGACAAATGATGTGATTCTATCTTCATCTCGAAGAATTGTTTCAATCAGCAACCAATTACCCACCTGTTTAATTGGTGAGAGGATTAACCCAACAGGAAAGAAAAAGCTTCGTCAGGAGCTTAAAGAAGGAACCATGGATTTAGTGACTGAATATGCTATGGCTCAGATAGATGAAGGGGCACTGGTGCTAGATGTGAATGCTGGGGTTCCAGGGATTGATGAAACAAAAACACTTACAGAAATGGTAAAGACATTAAGCACGTTTGTAACCGTTCCATTGTGCCTTGATTCGTCATCGCCAGAGGCTCTAGAATCGGCGCTGAGGGTCTATCCAGGCAGAGCCTTAATTAACTCCATATCGGCTGAAAAATCGAAGATAGAGAAGATACTACCCATTGCAGCAAAGTATGGCGCAGCTTTTATTTTGTTACCCCTTGATGATAACGGAGTGCCTGAAAAAGCAGAAGATAGAATAAAGGTTATTGAGAGTGTTTACAAGAACGCAAAGGAGTACGGGTATACTAAATCAGATTTTTTAGTTGATGGACTTGTTATGACAGCTGCCTCAAACCAAGAGGCTTCTCTTGAAACAATGAAGGTCATTAATTGGAGCAATAAGGAGTTTGGATCAAATACCGTTATAGGTTTATCAAATATATCCTTTGGGCTTCCCGAAAGAACATGGATTAATGCAGCGTTTCTTGCCATGGCTATGTCACAAGGCCTTTCTGCTGTAATTATGAATCCTGCTTCTCATGAAACTATGCGCATAAAAAGGGCGACTGATGTCTTAACTGGTAAGGATAAAGGAAGTATTCATTATATTAAAACATATGGAAAAAAGAGTGGAGTAACCCAAGAAAGACAACAAGGAGCACCTGTATTTAACTGTGTTTTAGATGGAAGGCGAAATGAAATTGTGGATGTTGTAAAGCAGGAGCTTGCTAATGGAGTTCTACCTGTGGAATTGGTGGATAACCATTTGGTACCTGCAATTACACGAGTTGGAGAATTGTATCAAGAAAAAACATACTTCCTACCACAGCTTATTCAAAGCGCCGAAGCAATGGAGGCGGCAATGAGCCATTTAGCGCCTCTTTTGGAGGATGACAAGAGACAGAAAAATATTAAGGGAAAGATTATTCTTGCAACGGTAAAGGGTGACATTCATGACATTGGAAAAAATATAGTGGGCTTGATGCTAAGAAACTATGGATTTGATGTCATTGATTTAGGAAAAGATGTTGAGCTAGAAGAAATAATTAAAACGGCAGTGGATGAAAAGGTTGATATTATAGCGCTTTCAGCGTTGATGACAACAACAATGGAGCAGATGCAACAAATAGCTGATAAAGTAAAGGCCGAAGGGATTGGGGCGAAGATTCTAATAGGCGGTGCTGCAGTGGATGAAAGCTACGCAACACAAATTGGTGCTGCATATGCTAAAGATGCATATCTTGCCGTTAAAAAAGCCGAAGAACTTTTAATGTTCACAGATAGCTAAAGAGATATAACTATGCACCAACGGAAAATTTACGATTCACATAATAAGTAAGGGGAGATTCGCGTGCTTTTGTTCCCTTATATTGCACAGCTATATCTCTCTGGTGTTGTGTGAACTGTAACATGTGATATGAGATTCATAAATTGAAAGTATAAGAGACTCTTGACGAAATAAAAGGTGCATGCTACAATAATAAAGCGCCTTAATTGACGCAAATATGGCGGTGTAGCTCAGTTGGCTAGAGCATGCGGTTCATACCCGCAGAGTCGGTGGTTCAAGTCCACTCGCCGCTACCAATAATATGAGAAGTGAGATACAGAGTTGTGTTATTGCACTACATGCATCCCACTTCTTGCATTTAAACAACTTATTTGAGTAAGGCCCATTGGTCAAGCGGTTAAGACATCGCCCTTTCACGGCGGTATCGGGGGTTCGAGTCCCCCATGGGTCACCAATTTATTAGTGAACTTTAGTCCCTTTTACAATTTTTCTTTATCGTAATAAGGGATTATTTCTTTTATTATCATTGTTCCTATACCTTTATTAGTAAACATTTCAAGGAGAATACAATGGGGTGTTCTTCCGTCAACAATATGCGTACGTGCAACTCCACTTTCAAGGGCTCTTATACAGCCTTTAACCTTTGGGATCATACCACCGACAATTACATTATCCTCAATAAGATTGTTTGCTTCATGAATTGTAAGGGCGGTAGAGATTTGTCGTCCTTCTTTAGATGAATTTACACCTTCGACATCGGTTAGTAGCATTAGCTTTTCAGCTTTTAAGGCACAGGCAAGCTCAGCAGCAACAGTATCTGCATTTATATTATAGCTTTGCCCATGTTTATCGATGCCTATGGGTGCGACGACTGGAATATAAGGTCCCTGAGATAAAACCTCAAGAATGTGGGGATTGATCTTTGTTATATTACCTACAAAACCAAGATCTATCTTCTCTTTTCCATTTGGGGAGAGCGTTAGTTTATCGCATTGGATAAGATTGTCGTCTATTCCTGAAATGCCAATAGCTTTACCCCCTACATGATTAATTAGAGATACAATCTCTTTGTTTGTTTTTCCCACCAACACCATTTGTACGACTTCCATTGTTTCCTTATCGGTTTTGCGTAGTCCATTAACAAACTCTGATTCAATATTCAGGCGCTTAAGTGTGTGTGTTATATCAGGACCGCCTCCGTGAACGACAACGGGGTTTAATCCGATGTATTTTAAAAGTGTAATATCTTCCATAACAGAATACTTTAACTCATCATTAATCATAGCATTTCCGCCATATTTAATAACCACAGTTTTTTTGTTAAGTGCCTGAATGTAAGGAAGGGCTTCTATAAGTATCTCTGCTTTTTTTATAATGTCTTTCATAATTGCACCTCAATAATTATTCGTATTTTGCAAAATCTTCATCTGAATGCATTTTGTTCTACTTTATCATAAATTAGTTAGTCGCAATATTTGTGATAAAATAAGGTTCCCGGGTACACTTTCGCAAGCTGTAGTTGCGTCAATGGGTGGGGTTCTTATTATACCGCAAAATAATTATATAACCGAAAGCAACTAAATATTGCTTTCGGTTTTCTTTGTTAAAGATAAAAAGGTGGAATGCAAAGACCTGATTTTTCATCAAGGCCAAGCATAATGTTTAGGCATTGAATTGCCTGTCCAGCTGCACCCTTGCCAAGATTGTCCTGAGCACTTATTATAATCGCTCTATTTGTTCTTTTATCAAAATGAGTACTTATATCAATAAAATTCGAACCAGCTACATTTTTTGTCTCCGGCACAGCACCAGGAGACAAAACTCTTACGAAAAACTCATCCTTGTAAAACTTTTTATAGAGCTCGTTAAGGCTTTCTTGTGACCAGGTATCATCTTTTAAACTTAAATAACTTGTGCACATCATACCTCTTTTAATAGGCATTAAATGGGGTGTAAAAGAAATTAGCACATCACTTTGACCCAGGAGGGAGAGCTCTTGTTCTATTTCCGGAGTATGCCTGTGGTTAGTAACACCATAAGCTTTATAATTTTCATCAACCTCACAAAATGAATAAGAAAGGTCTGATTTTCGACCAGCTCCAGAAACCCCAGATACAGCATCAATTACAATGTTATCAAAATGTACGAGCTTATTCTTTATAAGAGGCGCCAGCCCCAATATAGTGCAGGTAGGATAACAACCAGGATTGGCTACAAGTGCACAGTCGGAAATCTTATCTCTATAAATTTCTGGTAGACCATATACAGCGTTTTCTAAAAGATCATCCATACCATGGGTTGTTTTATACCAAGTCTCGTATACATCCTTTTTTCTAAAACGGAAGGCAGCACTGTGATCTAATACTCGCTTACCTCTTTTAATGAGTTCTGGAATTATATCTCTTGAAGCCTCATGGGGTAAAGCTGTAATGAAAATATCACCTTTTTCACATAATTTATCTATGTCCATATCCATTAATTCCATATCAATGATGTTTTTAAAGTTTGGATAAATATCTGAAAAAGGACGTCCTGCAAAACTTTTTGAAACAAGGCCGGTTATCTCAACATTAGGATGTTGTGAAAGAAACCGGACAACTTCAGTGCCAACGTAACCAGTTGCACCAATAACGACAATTTTAAACACTCGTGGTTCCTCCATGTATTTTTATTCATTATTATACAGCTTAGTGTATAATAATGCAACAGGAATGTATAAAAGCATTTTGCCATGTTGCATGCTTTGCCTACTGCTGCACAACATACGGTGGTGCGTATAAGAGTTTGACACCACATGTTGTATAGGTAATGCTTATTATGGATACACATTAAAGACATTATAAAGCGCTTATAAAATGCTCATACAAGAACAATCTATTTACCCTTATTTAATTTAGATCAAACCTAATTATGCAAAGTCACTAAATTTGAAAAATTTTTTTTGGTTAAAAAAGTAGTAGTAACAACTGTGTTATTCATGTTACAGTATGTATAAGAAATATAATTTTAAATCTATTTATTTTTTAGGAGGGAATTAAATGGCTGGTGTAAATTTGGCTAATGTCTTCAAGACCTACCCAGGCGGAGTTACTGCCGTTAGTGATTTTACGATTGATATTGAAGACAAAGAGTTTATAATTCTTGTTGGACCTTCCGGTTGCGGAAAAACAACAACACTTAGAATGATTGCAGGTCTGGAAGAGATCACGGAAGGCGATTTGTACATAGGGGACAAGCTGATGAATGACGTTGCTCCTAAGGACAGAGATATTGCAATGGTTTTCCAGAACTATGCGCTGTACCCTCATATGACGGTTTTTGACAACATGGCTTTTGGTCTTAAATTAAGAAAAACTCCGAAAGATGAAATAAAGAGAAGAGTACACGAGGCTGCAAGAATCCTTGACATTGAACATCTATTAGACAGAAAACCTAAGGCTTTGTCCGGTGGACAGAGACAGCGTGTTGCTTTAGGACGTGCTATTGTACGTGAACCTAAAGTCTTCCTTATGGACGAACCTCTATCCAACCTTGATGCTAAATTAAGAGTTCAGATGAGAACAGAGATTAGTAAATTGCATCAAAACCTTCAAACAACATTTATTTACGTTACTCATGACCAGACCGAAGCTTTGACAATGGGTACAAGAATTGTTGTTATGAAAGATGGTTTTATCCAACAGATAGATAGTCCTCAGGAACTATATGATCATCCTGTTAACATGTTTGTTGCAGGCTTTATTGGAAGCCCACAGATGAACTTTGCTAACGTAACCATTATTAAAGAAGGCGAAAAAGTGTACTTGCAGTTTGGCGAATATAAACTTGAGGTACCAGCTGATAGAGCAAAGGTTATTGAGCAAGCAGGATATATCGGCAAAGAAGTTATATTTGGTATTCGTCCTGAAAACACCCATGACGAACCTGAGCATCTTGAAAAATGGCCTAACTCAACAGTTGATGCAAAAGTTGAAGTAACTGAAATGCTTGGCTCAGAAACATACTTGTATCTTATTATTAATGGAGTTAACTTCACTGCAAGAGTTCATCCAAAATCAAAAACTGTGACTGGTGATACTATTAAGATTGCATTCGAAATGAGCTCTATGCATTTGTTTGACAAAGAAACTGAGGAAGTTATTATAAACTAATAGTTTTTTTATAAAGGCTATGCGATGTATTTATCGCAAAACACTTTAATAAATGCGACATAGTAAGCGGAGATAAATTTAATCTCCGCTTTTTCAATCCCCATTTATACTCTTTAAGTTTATAAGTTTAATATAATAATTTATGAAGTTTGACTTAGTGCGGGACTCGTCGCAGACATCTTAGAGCAAATATATTTATAAAAATCATCCTTTTGCTCACCCAGCACTTTATTACTCAAGACATACCCGTGCTGTGAAGAGGTATATATCACTAGTAGTGTTGGCTTTTTCGTTAATCCTCTGACGTCACTCCATTGTATATCCTCTTTTTTAAAACCACTAATGATATGTATCCCTTGATCATCTACCGTTAGATGAACCTCTTCTTTTGGTAGACCTTTCGCCTGTTTTTTGGCCCGCAAATAAACCACCAGCGGCTGTATTATTGGAAACAAAATGATTGCAATAACCATCAAGTATTTTAACACTATATGAGCGCCTGAAAAAAAGCGGATGGACAATAGTATCATTGCAACAGTGAATATTATATTTGTGGTTCCAAGTATAGAACCATAGATTCCATACATGGACAGCTGCCAAAACTCCGATGCAGTTGTCTTTATTGAAAATTTATATTTCATATTATCTCTCACTTTTTGGGCATTTTGCGAGGCTACTTATTTATGTACCTCTATACAATATGTTGTGGTTTTGCATGAGGGTTTCTCAACACATATTGTACAGCTAATATTTAATTTATGTAACATCGCAAATGCCATTATAAACTTATTTCATAAACAATGATGGTAACCATAGGCTGATTTCTGGAATGAACGTAACAAGGAGTAGTGTACCAATCATTGCAATATAGAAAGGTATCATTGCCTTTGCGAGACGTTCTATGGAAACCTTACCAACTGCCGACCCAATGAACAGTACAGCACCAACAGGTGGGGTCAATAAGCCTATACCGCAGTTAAGTACTACAATAATACCGAACTGAATAGGATCGATTCCAATGGAATTTGCAATGGGTAATAGTATTGGCACTGCGATCAAAATAATTGGCGCCATGTCCATAATGCAACCAAGGAACAGTAAAATAAGATTTATTAGCAATGCAAGAACAATTGGGTTATCTGTTATACCCACCAAACTACTTGCAGCATGTTGAGGTACATGTAGGTGTGTAAGCAAATATCCAAAAATACTGGAGGTGGAAATTAGAATAAGTACGATTGATAATGTATCAACGCACTCATTAAGGGCTTTCCAAACTCCTCGCCAGGTTGTTCCCTTGTATATAAATATGCTTACAAGCAAACTATAAATTACCGCAATTGCGGCCGACTCGGTGGCGGTAAAGTACCCGGCTACAACGCCTACCACAACGATGAGAATGGCGGCCAATGCCCAAAACGATCTAGCAATCTCTTTAAACATATGTAACAGATTAAACTTATCTCCCTTTGGATAGTTTCTTCTAAGTGTAATGATATAAACAGTAACCATTAACGATCCTGCCAACAGTGCACCTGGCAAATATCCTGCGAGAAACAAGCTTCCAACCGATACTCCACCAGCTGCCATTGAATAGATTACCATGTTGTGGCTAGGTGGAACCAGCAATCCTTCTACCGATGATGCGATAGTAAGGGCTGTTGAGAATTCTCTATCATAGCCTTGATCTACCATGATCGGAATGAGAATGCTACCAAGGGATGCGGTGTCTGCCGCTGCAGAACCCGATATTCCGCCAAAGAAAAACGAATCCACAACGTTTACCATAGCCAATCCACCGCGCATCCAGCCAACGAGAGCATTTGCCAGTGCAATCAGCCTTTCTGAAATTCCTCCGGATCCCATTAACACTCCCATAGTAATAAAAAATGGTACCGCCATAAGGCTATAGGAACTAATACCCTTGACCATTTGCTGACAGATGGTTGTTAACGGAAGCTTCAGGTACAAAAGTGTAAACAGTGATGCCAGTGCAACGGCATAAGAAATCTGGAACCTAAGTATTACCATTAACAAAAAAGAACCAATCAATATTAATATTGCAATACCTTCCTGACTCATGCTTTACCCCCTTTCATGCTAAAGACTGTTTTTATGTGATTATAAAGGGACTCTAATTCGAAGATAACCATAGCAACTCCTGCTACAGGCACAGGAAAATACATCCAGAACCTGGGCAGATTAGGCATGCTTACATAAAAGCCTCTCGAACCGATTCGCACTGCATATCTCCATCCTACGGTAATCATTACGACTCCAAGAGCTAAAACAGCAATATCCGCCAGAATGTCTAAAGTTACAATAAGTTTCTTAGGGAGATACCGATCGAATGCAGTCATACGAATATGTGCGTCACGACGGATTGCAAGTGCAGCTGAGAGCACTGCCATATAGGCCATCAGCGACAAAACAACCTCCTCACTCCACGCAGGGTCTGGGATAAAAGGAATAAATCTTCCGGCTACCGCCATGGATGTGATGAGAATATCTGCAACCAATAATATCTTGCAAATAAAAAGAATAAACGCATAAGTCTTGTCATATATGGGCTTGAACTTATCAATAGTTTCAAAGATTTTTGGCATAATAACCTCCTGACATATAATCTCAGGTTCCAATGTATGTTAATAATTCTTTTTGTAGTTTAATAAAGAATAAGGGTTTGACCCCATAAAAACGTACCTTACTGGAACACTTATTTGAAGAAGTATAAAATCTAAATTTCTTTATTTATGTAATCCCCTGCCTTTTGACAGGGGATCCCATGGATAACTATGGACTAGATAAAAACCATTGCATGGTTTTTAATGTCTTATAGGTTTATTGCATGTCAAGAATTTGTTGATAAAGGTCTGAATATTGAGCTGATTCGGCTTCAATAATATCCTTACAAGCTTCCTGCCATGGCTTTACATCATTTACCTCAACAAGCTTTACACCTTCAGCCTTGAGGTCTTCGATTACTTGATTTTCAGCGTCTTCAGATATTTGTCTGTTATATTCCGATGCATATTTTCCTGCTTCAGTTAGCATGTTCTGTTGTTCTTTGCTAAGTTTATCCCAAGCATCATCGGTGATAATTACTTGAATTGCACCAAGGGTGTGACCATTTAGTATCATTGTGGGTGCAACCTCTTGGAATGAATTTGCTTTATAGTTTGCTATTGGCTGTTCGGCTGCATCAACAACACCGGTTTGAAGTGCTGAATATAGTTCGCCAAAGGAAACAACTGTGGGTGAAGCTCCAAGAGCCTTGACCATGCCTGTCATAACAGGGTCAACAGATACACGAATTTTCATGCCCTTAAGATCCTCTATGGAGTCAAGTTTTTTCGATGAAAAGAAATGTCTAAATCCCTCTTCGCCATAAAACAAACCTCTAACACCACTGCCGTTCTCATGTGGCTCAAGAAGAAATTCTGGCGCCAAATCGGATGTGGCAAAGCTCCAAAAATGATCACGATTTACAAATGTAAAAGGAATGGCAAGCAACTTTGATTTTTCCCCTCCATAGCTTGTCAAAGAGAATGCGGAGATACGGGACATATCGACGGTACCCCCACCACCAAGCATTGTATCTAATACGTCGTTTTCGGCACCTAGAACACCACTGTGTTGAATATCAAGGGTCATTTTTCCACCAGAAAGTTCTTCTAGTTTTTCCTTGAAGGCTACGGCTGTTTTACCAACGATGGAATCCAGCGGATTTACTTCTGCATAGACAAGCTTGACTTCTGATTGTGTACTGCCTTTGCTTTGGCTAGAATCAGTTCCTGCTGGTGTACCGGTATTAGCAGGTGGAGTTAGCGAACATCCTGTGATTGATAAGACAACCACAAGGCATAAAAGAACGATGAATAACCTTTTTTTCATAATGGCCTCCTTACATAAAACCCAATTAATATAATTTTTACACCCAAATTGTACCACTTGTACAAATAAGGCAATAGCACAATAATGTGAAATATTAGTACAATTTAGTCATGTTGCTTGGGTTGCCAAAATTTAATCCTGTATTCTGTGGGTGTGACCCCCACTATTTTCTTAAACACTCGAGTAAAATAGTTGGGATCCATAAACCCCACCTGATAGGTGATGGACTTTACTGTAAGGTGTGGATCCAATAATAATTCCTTTGCTTGGATTATGCGATATTGTGTAAGGTAGTTGGTGAAAGTGGTACCAAATGTCTTTTTGAATAGCTTGCTAAAATAGTATGTACTGAAACCAACTTTATACGCTACGTCATTCAATGTAAGATTTTCACCGTAATTGCTATGGATAAATTGTATAGCTTTATCCAGTGTGTCGGGTGTCTTGTTGCTTCTTTGTTTTTTTAATTCCTCTAGAATTTCAAAAAGGTATCCATATATGTATTTTCTAGCTGCTCCTCTGGTTTCTATGGTCTTGAGGTCATTAAAGACATCATCGGGAACCATATGCTTTAGCTGGCTATCCTTGTTCAGGTACATGCTCAACAATATGAAAAACTCATATAGCTTTAACTTTGCTTCATTGGTATCGCTTGAAGCAAATATGATATTATCCATAATATGATCGGCCTTTTGAAAAACAGCCTCTTCATTTTCATTCATTATGCTAAGCCATAATTCATTTTCAGTGATTTCCAGGCTATTTTTGGAGCTTATATCATCGGGGGCATTGTCCTTAATGGACAACTGCATATCTCTTGCAGCCACCTTTGCTTGTGCGAATGATTTCCACATTTGCGATATTTGACTATAATGATCACCCAAGCCATAATACAGCTTTACTGACAACTGCTCATTAAGGTCTTCCCCAGCCAACTGAATTTCGTCCCCAACTAGTCTTTTGCAGTGATTTCTGTAATCAGGCGAATATCCAAAGATTAATATATAAATTGTATTTCTAAGCTGATTCATCATAAATTTCATGTTTTTATCGAGATTTGAAGAGAGCTGATGGGTAAACTTTTTCTTTACCATATTAATATAAATGGGATTGGCTAAGCTGCTGTCGGAAAAGTCAATATTGACCACCACACTGAATCCCTCTATAAACTCATTGAAGCTATTCAACATAAATTTCATATAATCCGTTGCTTGATGCTCATCAATTTCACCATTGACCACTGAATTGACAAATTCATTTTCTAAATAACTGGTTATTTGATGCATTTTCACTTCAAGTGATTCTTTTTGGAGTTTCTTTTGCAGCTCCTCATCCAACTGGTTTGTACAGGATTGAAGTATTTCAAGAGTTTTTTCATTTGAGGCAGGTTTTATAATAAACTCTTCGACACCTATTTTTATTGCTTCGTGAGCATATTCAAAGCTGTCATAAGCAGTCACAAAAACGATTTTCACATCGGGTTTTCTCTCTTTTAGAACCAGACCAGCCTCAATACCGTTAAGCCCTGGCATCATGATATCCATGGTCACTATATCGGGGTTAAACGTTTCTGCTATGGCAACTGCCTCATGACCATTAGCTGCCTCCATGATTTCGGAAATTCTAAGTTCACTATTTTTCACAATAAATTTTATTGCTTTTCTTTCGATGGCCTCATCATCGACAACCAATAATTTGTACACCTTTACACCCCTCTTTGATGATTCGTATCACTTTTCTTTGATACGCCTGATTAATGCTCCATATTGCTTTTCGTATTTGTCGTAAACTGGCTGAACTGCCTGAACAAAGGCTGAGCGATCTTCCAAGTCAACTATTTGTACACCCTCTTCTATAAGCTGTCTTTTTGCTTCATCTTCCATATCAGACCACAGCTGTTTCTGATAGACCGTTGTTTCTTTGGCAATATTTTGAATGATGGCTAAATCCTCCTCTGAAAGGTTGGCTAAGGCAATTTTACTCCCAATGAGAATTTCAGGGATTCTCAAATGCTCATCCATTGAAAAATATGGAGCCACCTGATAATGGGATTGGGTCAGATAGCTTGAAAAATTGTTTTCAGCACCGTTAGCCTCTCCCTTTTGAATCAAAGAGTATACCTCTCCATACGGCTTTAAAACACCGATAAACCCCATTGCTTCCGACATTTCCATCATTAATGTATTTTCCATCAAACGGATGGTGAGCCCGTTCAAATCCTCCAGCTTTTCAATGGGCTTGTCCCTTGTGTAAAAACTTCTAGAACCTGCATCAAACCAGGTTAAGCCAATGAATCCGTAGTCGCCAACTTTTTGAAGCAATTCATCACCAATATCACTTTCCAGCACGCGCCACATATGATTGCGATCCTCATAAAGATAAGGAAGCTGTAGTACGTATAATTCAGGAACGGTTTTCACTAAATTAGCGATAGAAACCCTTGTAAAATCAATTGCACCAAATCCAACCTGGTCAACGACTTCAGGCTCTGTACCTAATTCCTGATCGAAGTAGACTATGATTTTTATTCTACCGTTTGTTTCCTCTTCAACGCGCCTAGCAAACTCTAAATTAGCCTGTGCAGTGGGATGTGTGCTGGGATGGGATTCCCCTAAGCGAAATGTAAATGCATAGGTATCGTTCATGTTTGTTTGGGTATGCCTACAGCTTGTAACCCCAAGCAATAAAAAGATACCAAGACATATACTTAAAATAATTTTTCTAATACGCATCTTTAAACGACTCCTTGGCAAATCTGATTTCTATACATGTTCCTGTATTAATCTTGCTACGAATAATAAACTGACTGTTTTGTCCACTGGCTAATCGTAATCGGTGATATACATTTGAAACGCCAATACTTTTTTCTGAGGACACATCAAAGCACTGAATTTGATCTAATTGTTCTTTTGACATGCCAACTCCTGTGTCTGTGATACGAACCACAACCAGTGCTTGACCTAAACAGTCCTTACTGACCATAGCTTTAACTCTGATCTTTCCTCCCTTAACCTTTGGCTCTATGCCATGGATAATGGCATTCTCAACGAGAGGTTGAAATAGAAAAATAGGTACAGGGACACTTTTACATTCATCGCTTACCATTTCAATATAATCAAGACGCTCTCCAAAGCGTACCTTTTGCAAATATATATATTCACTAATTATGTACAATTCTTCTGACATAGGTACAATGGCGCTTTTTTGATGTAGTCGGTACCTAAACAAATTTGATAATGCTTGTGTTAATTTCACCGATTTTTCTGACCCTTCAAACATTGCAGTTCTTGAAATGGTATTTAAAGTATTAAATAAAAAATGGGGATTAATTTGAGATTGCAGTGCTTCAAAGCGTGCTTCCTTTACTAGCTGCTCCATTCTTACAATTTTCAGTTCCTCTTCATGAAGTTTTTTCTCAATTACTACTTTTTGTTTCAAGTCCTGAACAGACTCTTTAATATTGGAGCTCATAATATCAAAGGAATTGGCTAAAACACCTATTTCATCCTTTGAGTGAATCAATACTGGCTCAACGTCAAGATCACCCTGTGCCATGCGCATAGAGGCATGTGCTAGCTTCTTAATGGGTCCGACTAGCTTGTTGGTCAACAGAAATACAATAAGCATGGAGAATACGAACATCGATGTAATTGTTATAATGGATACACTACGCATAATAGAGGCTTCTCTAACAACTTGATTGTATAATTTCATACCTTCACTTAGACTCAAGTTTAAAAGGGATTGTATATATTTAACAACGTATTTTTGAATATCGCGCCCTTCGTAGAAGCTGACATAATAGCTTGGAACACCCTGCTCTTTGTCTGTGATGGCTTTTTCAAAATAGTCAAAATACATTGTTGTGGCGTTTGATATGGCTTTGATGTTAAAATAGATATTAAGAGAATCGAATTCTTCGTATAGCGGGTCAATCATATTTTGAATTTCTTCTTTTGTCTGCTGATATCGGGTTTTTTCTTCCGGATCCAAGGTTTTAAGAAAGGAATCCAGTGCGTTATAATTTTCCTCAACAAGTAGTTTCATTCGATTGATGCTATAATAGTTCATGACTGTGTTATTAAACTGATCGGTTAACGCATAGTTGTTATTGTTCAAATATAGATTAAAAATGGATACTAATGTGATAACGCAAAAAAATGAAGCTAGAAATTTGAAGCGTATAGACAAAGACTCCCATATTTGATCCATTCGCTTAATAGACATATAACCGCCCCTTAATTGCACACACCATTTTATTACAAAATTATAACATTTAATTATTTCCCTGTCCATCTTAATGACTTTCCCACCAATACTTGTAACAAAAGATAGTTTTTGTTCACTTCATTAATATTTTTGAGGTATAGCTGTGCAATATAAGGAAAGCATTAGTGGAATGAAGCGCAGTTTCCGTTAGTGGGCAGCTATATCCTTTTGGCTACTCGTGAATTGACACAAAACATTCACAAACATACCATAAACTTGTGTAAATCCATGGTATAATATGATTCAAGGCAACATGTGTGCTCTCGCTATGAGCATTTTGCGAAATTACACCGCAAAAGCCTTATATAAAAAGCGTTTGCAAAAATAATAGTTACGGAGTGAGCGTATGCGCATAGTTGGTTTTGTTGGAGCAAGTGGTACGGGAAAAAGCTACAGAGCACTTTGGGTAGCTAAAGAAAGAGATATTGATTATTTAATTGACGATGGGCTATTAATACACCAAGAGCGCATTGTAGCAGGAAAATCCGCAAAAAGAGCGCCTACAAAAATTGGCTCAGTTAAAGCTGCCTTATTTATGGATGCAACACATAGAAATGAAGTAATTGATGCTATTAACAGGAGAAGCCCCAAGGCAATTTTGATTTTAGGTACTTCTGACGCCATGGTGGAAAGAATAGCACAAACCCTTAACCTTGGTGCGATAGAGCATATTATATATATTGATGAGGTAGCCAGTGAGTATGAAATAAAACAAGCCATCAATACAAGATTAGGGCAGGGCAAACATGTCATACCAGTGCCTAATATTGAATTGAAGAAAGATTTTTCAGGTTACTTTTTAGATCCCTTACAAATTTTCAGGAGAAAGTCTAAGGGGAATTTTCAAGAGATTGGTGAAAAGTCAGTAGTGAGGCCTCCGTTTAGTTATAAAGGGAAATACACAATATCGGACTATGCCATTTATCAAATTGTAAACCGTATAATTGTTGGTATGGATGAAATGGAGAAGATTGCACGCTTCAGGCTTAATATGTGCGATGATGGGGTCATTCTTGATATGGACGTTATTATGGTTTATGGATATAACCTTGTAGATGCAATAAATCAAGCCATAAAAGCCATAATAGATGACTTGGGAAGCTTTGCTGGAATGAATACTCATAAGATATATATAAATGCAAAGGGCCTCGTTATGAAAAAGAGCCATGAACAGGTGCCCTGGGAAGACCTGTCTTAGAGAGCGCTTTTTGCATTTTTGAAATAATGCTTTTGCAATATTTTATACTGCAACTGAAATTCATATAATTGTATGTGAAGCGTTATAAAGGGAGTTGGTTTATTTGAAAAAGAAAAAATGGCTAATGGCGGTTGTGATCTTAGCGGTATTAGTATCTGCTCTGTTGTACACACTTCTAATGGGTCATCAAGCAGATACAGACTATAACGAAGCCTCCACTAACAACGCTGAAACGGATGAACCTTTTAATATTATCTCCTTTGAAGATGGAAAAGCTAACGGCTTTGTCGGCAGAGCAGGCTCTGAAGTAGTTAGCGTAACGGATAAAGAAAACCATACTGAGGATGGAAAGCATGCTCTTATGGTAGAAGGCAGAGCGGTTGATTGGCATGGCCCTACATTGAGAGTTGAAAAATACATTGAACAGGGTAGCGAATACAAGGTGGTGGCATGGGTGAAGCTGATAGACCCTGCCAGAGCAACAATTCAGCTTTCTACACAGATTGGAGATGGGGACGAGGCAAGCTATATAAATCTTTCATCAATCACAGCTAATGCCAATGATTGGGTTAAGCTGGAGGGAACATATCGCTATAATAATCTTTCAAGCGGGTATGTAACGATATATTTTGAAACTATCGACAATCCTGCAGCTTCCTTTTACATAGATGATGTCCAGTTAGAGAAAACCCCATCACAGGCTGTTGAAGTTCAAGAGGATCTAAAGCCCATTAAAGATGTATATGAAGATGATTTTCTTATTGGAAATGCGATCTCATTTCAAACCCTTCAGGGTATAAGGTTCGATATGCTGGAAATGCATTATAATTCTGCCACTGCAGAAAATGCAATGAAGCCCGGAGAACTACAGCCTGAAAAAGGCCAGTTTAAGTTCAGCTCAGCCGATAAGCTTGTTGATGCTATGCTGGATGTCGGAATAAAGGTGCATGGGCATACACTTGTATGGCATCAGCAATCACCAGACTGGATGAACACATTTATCGATAACGAGGGCAACAAGGTATATCTTAGCCGTGATGAGGCTCTTGAGAATATGAGAACACATACAAAAACCGTTGTTGAGCATTTTGGAGACAGAGTAATATCTTGGGATGTTGTTAATGAAGCCATGAATGATAATCCACCAAATCCAGCCAACTGGAGAGCATCACTGCGTCAAAGTGCATGGTACCACGCCATAGGAGATGATTACATTGAGCAAGCATTTCTAGCTGCAAGAGAGGTGTTGGATTCACATCCGGATTGGGACGTTAAGCTCTACTACAATGATTACAATGATGATAATCAGAATAAGTCCAAAGCCATATATAACATGGTAAAGGAAATCAATGAAAAGTACCAGCAGGAACACCCTGGCAAGCTCCTGATTGATGGTGTTGGTATGCAGGCGCATTACTCGATTAATACAAATCCGAAGAACGTAGCTCTTTCTTTAGAAAGGTTTATTGAGCTGGGCGTGGAGATAAGTGTTACCGAGCTGGATATAAGGGCTGGAGAGAATCATAAGCTCACAGACAAGCTTGCAAAGGAACAGGGATATTTATATGCTCAGCTATTTGAACTGTATAAGGAAAATGCAGATCACATTGCACGAATCACATTTTGGGGGATGGACGATGGCACAAGCTGGAGAGCTGTTAACACTCCCTTGCTATTTGACAGCAATCAACAAGCCAAACCCGCTTATTATGGGGTTATTGATCCCACCGAGTTTATTTTAGAATACTCCTTAGAAGAAGCCGATATAAGGTGAAGCATAGCAAACCGTTGCAGGATGTCAAAAGGTGCAAGAGTTTTATGAGTTACTGTTTTCAGGTAGCCAGAGAGATATAGCTGTGCAATATAAGGAAAACATTAGCGGAATGAAGCTTAGAGATGTATAGTTCAGCTCAGGCACACCCATCCCGGGGGCATGTTTCGGGTGGTTTGTCTCCTTTGCGGCAAAAGCACTAAGTTTGATACAACGCCTTTAATTGTGCGGTGCTTTTAGTGAGTGGTCAAAGACTCACGGGTCGCTCATTATCACGTTTTATATGTAGGTAGGCAGCACGGGCT
>DASRMZ010000122.1:0-3638 GCA_035647675.1 Thermoclostridium sp.
AAGAAGGGTATTAATCCTAACAAGTTGTTGAAGAATATAAAAAAGAAAAGTGTGAGCACATAAGGTGCATACCTTTTATATTTTTTACCTATCGATGGTCTAATAACATCATTCATTAAACTCTCTATTAAAAACTCCATGCCTCCATTAAATCCTTTTTTACCTTCAAAAGATTCTCCTTCATAGTTGCGCGAAATGCCTACAATTATTAATACAAGTAGAAAAGAGCTTATTAATATGGATGTCGCATTTTTGGTAAGGGATAGGTCGAGTGGTCTTTTCTCATCTTCACCCACTCTATATACCACTTTTCCTTTATACTCTCCTTCTTGAGATATGTAATATGGGATATCATCGTAAAGTGTATGCTCTGTTTCTATATCTGACGATGAGTACATTTTGAATCCATGCTCTTTGCTATACACTATTATAGGAAGAGGTATTGTTATTGCTTTATCTTTTATTGTAAAAAGATGCCACTCGTAAGCATCGGCAAGATGCTCTAGGATTAAACTTTGCACATCTATCTCTTCATGTTTCTGCTTATTGGGCAGAGTATTGCCAGGTGCTTCTTGTGCTGATATATCGAATATCAGAAAAGAAACAGATAAAATAACTAATAATATATAGTTAAACTTTTTTATCATTGGTCTTCTTTCTTATTTGTCTGAGATAGATTTTTTCTGTTCCACTTTTCAAGTTTAATATAGACATATGTTTCTAAGAACAAGTAGAGCAGATAGAATGCTACCACCATGATAGCAAAACCTTGAATGTCTGCTGGATTAAATAGCCAATATGCGGCAGTTAGCACAAGTGCAGAAACCATTTTAACACCACGAATCAACATAAATGTATTGATTAGCTTGTTGGGCTTGTCCAACTTTAATCCTGTAAGCGTATATATTGATACAATCCCTATAATGAAAAAGAATAGGGGTATTAATGGATAATCTTGAAATGCAAGATGAGGAAAAAAGTTAGCAAGTATTAGCCAAGAACCAAGCCCTACAACTAAAACAAATAGTGTAAGTAAAAGGATGAAATTCTGTCTTAATTTTCTCATTTTATAACTGTTTCTAAACAGACTGTAACTACATTTTTCTTCACTTCGGCAAACCCACCTAAAACTTCAATTGTAGAAACCTCTTCGTCATCTTTGTCAAGTTTATATTTTATTACTCCTTCTTTTAAAGAGGAGATAATAGCACCATGGTCTTTTAGAACTGTAAATATTTCTTTAGCACCTGGTAAAGTAACAGAATAAATTGCTCCATCAAAAAGCATTCCATTGGGCGTATATATTTCTAACTTGAGATTTTTCAACTTATTGTGGATTTATTTATTTGCTTGCTCCATTAGCTTTTTGCCTTTGGCTATTGCATCATCTATAGTTCCTACGTTTAGAAAAGCCATTTCGGGATACTCATCCAATTCTCCTTCAAGAATCATTTTAAATCCTCTTACTGTTTCTTCAACAGGAACCATAACTCCGGGTAAACCTGTAAACTGTTCGGCTACATTAAAAGGTTGAGATAAAAATCGTTGCACTTTGCGAGCACGGTTCACCGTTAAACGGTCTTCATCAGACAACTCTTCCATACCTAAAATTGAGATAATATCTTGTAGCTCTTTATATCGTTGTAATATTTGAATTACATTTTGAGCTGTATCATAATGTTCTTGACCTACTATTTCGGGAGTCAATATACGTGATGATGACTCTAAAGGATCGACTGCAGGAAAAATGCCCAATCCTGATATATTACGACTCAATACTGTTGTAGCATCAAGGTGTGAGAAGGTTGTTGCGGGTGCAGGGTCTGTTAGGTCGTCAGCAGGTACATACACTGCTTGAACCGATGTAATAGAGCCTGTTTTTGTAGAGGTTATGCGTTCCTGCATAGCACCCATCTCTGTAGCCAATGTTGGTTGATATCCAACAGCCGAAGGCATTCGACCTAGTAGTGCCGAAACTTCAGAGCCTGCTTGCGTGAAACGAAAAATATTGTCTATGAAAAATAGTATATCTGCTTTTCCTTCTGTATTGATGTCGCGAAAAGACTCAGCAATTGTAAGTCCTGATAGAGCAACTGAAGAACGTGCTCCAGGGGGTTCATTCATTTGACCGAAAATAAGAGTTGCACGTGATTTTTCAACCGCATCATAATCCACTTTCGATAAATCCCAATGCCCCTCTTCCATGCTCTTCTTAAACTCATCACCATAATCGATAATGCCTGACTCAATCATTTCACGCAACAAATCGTTACCCTCTCGCGTGCGTTCTCCAACACCAGCAAAAACAGAGTATCCACCTTGACCTTTTGCAATATTGTTTATCAACTCTTGAATGAGAATTGTTTTACCAACACCCGCACCTCCAAACAGACCGATCTTTCCTCCTCGAGAGTAAGGTTCAATCAAATCAATAACCTTTATTCCAGTAAACAACACTTCAGTAGTTGTTGAAAGGTCTTCAAATTTTGGGGGTTCACGGTGAATGGGGTTAGCTGCGCCTTTATTAAGAGGACGTAATCCGTCAATTGGATCTCCAGTAACATTCATCAATCTGCCTCGGTTTTGATTCCCTATAGGCATATTAATGGGGCTACCTGTTGCCACAACTACCATGTTTCGTCTCAAGCCGTCGGTTGAATCCATAGCAACTGTCCTTACTACGTTTTCTCCAATATGTTGTTGAACTTCGACTATGAGGATACTTCCGTCCGATCTTGTTATGGAAAGAGCATCATTGATAGAGGGGAGGCTTGTTTTATCGTCATCTGAAATTTCGAAAGAAACATCTACAACCGGACCAATAATTTGTGAAATACGTCCATTTAATTGTTTCATAATATGAATTGAGTCTTTTTGTTTGCGTTATGCATTGAAATCAATTTTGTTTTATAACAAAAAAATCACCTGCTAATTATATTCAGGTGAGTTTTTTTATTGACATGGCAAAAGTAGAAAAATAAAGTTGTTTATGCAACCATGTCATGTTAAATAAAGTTGTCTATGCAACTATCGTCTAATTAAACATGGTTTTTCATTTTTTAAAAGATGTGTATTATTCATTATCTACACACTCATTATGAATTAAATATTACCCCAAAAAACACAGTTTGAAAGAGTACAGCAAGGTGTATTGGTAATGTACATTAATGTCGTTTACCTGTAGTTATTCGTCCGCCCTTCTTAGATTCTCTGAATTTCCGCAACTCCTCTTGCATGAATGTGCGTTCTGCTTGTTGAGCCTTAAACAATTTTTCGGGAGACATTAACTTATTGAATTTCTCGGAGTATTCTTTATCTAGCTCCGCTTCTTTCATTTTAAGATTTATGTTCTCTTTTAATAAATGCTCGTATTCTTCATCCGATATATTTTCAGATTCTTTGGTCTGTTTCATATCTTCTTTATGCTTTCGATGAAGATCTAGTTTTTTCTTCTGCAGTTCACTATTAAGAGGGAAAAAACTTTCAGCTTCTTCCTGAGTCAACCCAGCTTCTTTGATTATAAATTCTTGTTTACTTTTCTCAAACGCTTGCAAATTCATAAGTGATTTGCTAGTATCTTGTGCATTTATGAATAATACATTTACAAATAAGAATGAGATGAATATAAGAAATAATGT
>DASRMZ010000123.1:0-3804 GCA_035647675.1 Thermoclostridium sp.
CCCTTTATTTTTTCAATTCTATACATATACCAACTTTATTACCTTCAGAAATTACACACTAACTTTATTTGAGTTGTGATTAACTTATGATAATGGTTACTACTATGAAACCATACTGCCGTCAGCAAAAAGAATAAAAAATATCCTCCCAAACCCACAATGGGTCTAGTTTTCGCCAGTGTATTAGCGTCCATGGCTGTCCGTGTTCCACATTGGACGTTTGTTGAAGATGCTACGCTGTTTCCTCAACCGTGACCTTGTAGGCAAGCCCCTCAAGACGTTTACCCGACCGCTTGCGGATATGCTCCAAGTTACGAGTGTCGTAGTAGCAAACTCTTAAGTCGTTAAGGTGAACTTAATTGATATACTTGATATAAGATGTTCAACATCATTAGGTATTTGTTTACAGCCCCATATACTTTACATTTCCGTGCCTATGCATTAAAATAAAATTGGCGGTGAAATAAATGATACAGAATAAATTCAACAAATTTCTGCAGCATAGACAAAGTCTGCTTTTCCAGTATAAAATGGGCGATTTTACGAAAAATGAATTTATAGAAAAAAACTTTGATACCATAGAACGCCTTGGAATAAAGCCATTTAAGAGAATAGATAACACTAAAAAGGCCATTTATAATTATCAATATTTTAATGTGCTAGCAAAATACTATTATAGGCAAGCAATGGATTATCCAAGAGGATCCAAACAAAGAGCCAGCCTACTGTCACAATCAAATGACTATTATTATGAAAAGGATAAAGTGACAATGAGGTTGCTAAAGCTTCTTGATTATCGAAATGTTGAGGCTTATTTTGTTAGGGTACGATCAAAGAATTTGCAAAATAAGCTCTATGAGATAGTCATAAGTGATCCTGACGTTCTTTATGAGATTAATACACTGTCTATGCGTTATGGCGGTATGGACGCTGATGATTTAATCCTTCATTCAAAAAACCCTACAATTTTAATGCAGCTTAAAGAAGAGGGTGTTTTTTTGGATGAAAAGAAAAAATCCTTGACTGATGGCTATATAAATCAAAAATATTAGCATCATTTATGTGACGTACTCCCAGCACCTATCCCCGCTATCAACCTCCCAGGGAAGATGTGTCAACAACCCCGTCCCCATGGTCACCCCTTATAAATCAAAAATATTAGCATAATATATTTAAAATCACAAAATCATGAATATTACACAAAATATTCATTGTATTCTCACCTCAATATTCGGTAAAAATAAAACCAAACATATAAAGAGGTGATAAAAATGTCAAGACCTAAAACTCCATTAGTTCCATCAAAAAGAGAAGCCTTGACCAGGTTCAAGATGGAATGTGCTAAAGAAATCGGTTATGAGCAGTTTGTTAAGGAAAACAACGACCACTATAAGGGTGATCTACCTTCCTATGTAAACGGTAAGCAAGGTGGACCAATAGGCGGGCAAATGGTTAAACGAATGATACAAATGGCTGAAGAGCAGTTATAATACTGCTTTAAATGTAGAATTAAGTAGGTTTTGCTCAAGCAAAGCCTACACAAACTCGGTTTAGTATACATACAATAAACAGAGCTTCCAGCTATTTTATTTATACCTATAATCAAAAACCCTTTTTGCCTTTTTCTCTGTTCTAGGCAGATCCCCTATATCAACACATTGGCATAATATTCTTATTCCAATTTTGTTTTTAAAGCTTTGCTGAACAACCTTTGAAAGAATTGCTTTATCCAATCCCCCGTTGGTTTCAACCTTTAGTGTCAGTGAGTCTTTGCCTTTCATATGTTCAATTATTATTTGATATTCACTCGACAGTCCATCAACAGAACACAAAACATCATCTATTTGCCCGGGATAAATATTAACTCCCTTAACCTTTATCATGTCATCTGTTCTTCCCATTATTCTGTCAATCATCGGGTAATCCCTTCCACAACTACATTTATGAGGGATAAACCTTGTAAGGTCATGGGTACGATACCTAATAAGTGGGGCAGCAGCTTTATTCAATGTAGTAATAACCAGTTCACCATATTCTCCTTCTGGAAGGACTTCGCATGTTTTTGGATCAATTATCTCAAAATAAAAATAATCATTCCAGTAATGTATGCCCTCATGCTTTTCACAATCTATTCCAATCCCCGGTCCATAAACCTCTGTTAGACCATAAATATCAAATAATTCGATTTGCAGTGATTCAGAAATTCTTTCCCTCATAAGCTCACCCCATCTTTCGGAGCCTATGATACCGCATTTTAAATTGATCTTGTCCAATAAATCACGTTTTTGAATCTCTTCTGCAAGAAGTAGAGCATATGAAGATGTAGCACAGATAACTGTGGATTGTAAATCAATCATCATTTGGAGCTGTTTTTCAGTGTTTCCAGGTCCTATTGGTATTGCCATTGCACCCAACTTCTCACACCCGGCTTGGAACCCAATACCTGCAGTCCACAGCCCATAGCCTGGGGTAATTTGCATCCTATCTAAATTAGTAATGCCGGCAAACTCGTAGCAACGAGCAAACATGGTTGCCCAATCATCAACATCCTCTTTTGTATATGGTATTATTACCGGATTTCCCGTTGTTCCTGAGGATGAATGTATTCGAACAATCTCTTCATCAGGCACTGCCTGAAGTCCTAACGGGTAAGCATTGCGAAGATCATGCTTGTCGCTAAAGGGTAGCTTTTGAAACTCATCCATTGATGTTACATCTCTGGCATCAACACCATGCTCACAGAAAAACTTTTTATAAAACTTACTGTTATTCGCAGCATAATCAACTGCTTTTTTTAAAGAAGTAAAATCTATAGAGCTTAGCATTTTACATTTACCTCACTTCCATACTTGACTCCTGCTTTAAAAGCCCTCAAGTTTAAATCTAAAAATTTATGTTTTATATTTTTCTCCATTGATTTAATAATGCTCTCTTTTGTAACATCCAACACTCCAATACCATAGGCAACACCTATTAGAACGGTGTTTACCGCCTTTATGGAACCAGCCTCATATGCTAAGGAATTTGCATCTACAAATACTGCTCTACTGTTATCCATTATATATTTTTTCATGTTTACATCATCATATTTACTTGTGCCAAGCGATGTAGTAACAGGCATTATTTTAGTTGTGTTAATAATTGCAATTCCATCATCTTTAATATATTGGATATTTCTTGCACCCTCGCACAATTCAAAGGAAAGCAACAAATCCGCTCCTCCTATGGGGATATATGGTGAATTAACTTCTCCAGTCCGCACATGACTTATCACACATCCCCCACGCTGGCTCATACCTATCGTCTCACCTGTTCTTGCTTTGTTTCCTTCAACAACTGCGCTGTAAGACAATATTTTTGATGCCAGTATAGTTCCTTGCCCACCTACTCCTGAAATCAATATATCCATTTGCTAACCCCCCATGCTGATGCAATTTGTAGGACAAACATTAATGCAAAGACCACAGCCATTACACAGCGTTCCATCTATCTTTACTTCATTCTCACTTACATATAAAGCAGGGCATCCAAGCTCTTTAATGCATCTATTGCAGCCAATACAGTTTTCTATTTTACATGGTGCGCCACCCCTGAAAAGAGCAATGCATGGTGCTTCAAACACAACAACACTGACCCCGTCATACTTTGCAGCATCACTTACAGCTTTTATAGCTTTGTCTAAATCAAAAGGATTGACTTTTTCGACAAACTTTGCATTAAGTGCTTTTGCGACAGAGCCTATATCTATCTTCTCTGACTCGGTATCCATCATTGTTTTCCCGATTCCCGGATGTGGCTGCTGAC
>DASRMZ010000124.1:0-2417 GCA_035647675.1 Thermoclostridium sp.
TCTTTGTATAATGAAAACGATAAAAAGAATGGTTATATTATCACTAAAAATCGTTTAGGGAAAGTAAGAACCTATCCAATAATGACTATTTCCCTTGCCGTTGTAACAAACGAAAATAACGATTATATAAATCCTCTTGAAATTGGAGAGGCAGCAGCAGAAGTTAAAAAATATGTAAAAACTTTTACTGGTAGTAATTATTTAAAAGACAGGAGAGTGCATTGATTGGATAATAAAGTTTGGTCACAGATAAAAAGAGGCTTGAGAATTACCGGTGACTATTTAGTAACTCTTTTTATTTTTGGCATTTTCTCATCTATTATATTTTCAATTTTTAAAGAGGATAATGTAGTTACAGGGATCACCATTTTTTCATTTGTTGTCTTTTTTATCATGGCTTCAATGATTTATACAAATATGGGTGATACAGCATTTAGAGAAAAACGACCGCAATATGACATAAATCCCTCACCTTATAAAGGATTTATATATGGATTAATAGGTATCGCACCTCTTTTTTTAATACATCTCGTGTATTACCTTGTAAATGTTCCTGAAGAGTTTTTAATGCTCAAAAGGCGCATCCTCCAAGCATTTACTGCACCCTTGTATTGGTTTGCAAGCATGATTTCCCATGACGAATGGGCATACCATGTCGCTCTTTTACTTATTCCTATTGTTGCTGGGCTTGGATATCTTGCAGGATATCACGAATTCTATATTTTCAAGAAGCTTAAGATATTTGAAAAGTTTAGAAAGAAGCAAGAGGAAAGAAGAAAACAACAGCAACCTCAAAGACGAAAATAATCTCTTTAGGATTAGTATATGGTCAACCCCTCCTTGAATATGTTATTACAAAGGAAAAAAAGGACGGGGTGTATTATGATTGTTCTTGTAAAAAAAAGCAATTTAGTTCTTATTTTACTTATCTTTCTTCTGTCAATTGCATTATATTTTTTAAATTTTGGTGGTGATGCAGCAGCAACCCCGGCATCTTCAATTTCAAGCCTTGGGACTGTAATCGTTGATGCAGGTCATGGTGGTGAAGATCCAGGTAAGATTAGCTCATACTCTAAGGTTAATGAAAAGGATATTAATCTAGCAATTGCGAATTTGCTAGCTGAGGAGCTAAACAATTCAGGATATCGTGTAATAATGACAAGAGAAGAGGATAAGCTGGACTACAAAGAGGGTACTACAAATATCACAGATAAGAGAAGACAGGACTTAACAAAGAGAAAAGGGATTATGGATAATAGTGGTGCTGATATAGTTGTGAGCATCCATCTAAATGATTTTAGCCAGAGCCAATACTATGGCGCTCAGGTTTTTTACCCGCCAAATTCAGATGATAGTAAAAACCTAGCTGTAAGTATTCAAGAAAATTTAAAGGAAAATGTAGACCCATCAAACAAGAGGCAAGCTTTAGAAAAAACCACTCCTATTGTTATTCTTAAAAATCTTAAGACACCTACAGCTTTAGTAGAGTGTGGGTTTTTATCAAATGAGAAAGAAGAGAAGAACTTACAGACAGAAAGTTATCAGAAAAAAATTGCAGTGGCTATTAAAAAAGGCGTTGATAATTATTTTACAACTTCTAAAAAACAACCTAGCTCAGATAATCAAAAAAGCCTTGAAGAACCAATTAATATGGAAGAGCCAGATAGCTCTGCCATTACCACCGATGGCCAAAGCATTGATGATACAGAACAGCAATAGCGGGCAAGCATATTTAGGGGGATGCTGCTAAATTTAGGGCATCCCTTTATATTTAACGCAACTAAGGACAAAAAGACCTTAGCTGTTATTTTGCAAAATTATGCTTACCGATTTTTAGCAATATTTCTCGTGTCCATATCCATTTACTAGTGGCTGTGACGGGATTATAGTAGTAAATGCAACCATAGGAAGGATCCCAGCCGTTCAGTGCGTCCTGTGCTGCTTTGTATGATTCAGAGGCAGGTTCAAGATTTATCTGTCCATCTGCTACAGCATCAAATGCTCCAGGTTGATATATTACTCCAGCCATGGTATTTGGAAACCTACTATCCCTGACACGATTTAATACTACAGCAGCAACTGCTACCTGCCCGACATAGGGTTCGCCCCTTGCCTCCCCGTGTATAAGGTGTGCAAGCAGATTTACATCCCTACTAGCGCCTGTATGTTGCACTCCCGTAGGAAGACCTAATGCTGAAAGAGTTTCCGGACCTACCACTCCATCAACCTTCAGTCCGTTTTTGTACTGAAAGGATCGTACAGCTTTATAAGTTTGGTATCCAAAAATTCCATCTACCTTTCCATCGTAATATCCCCATTGCTTCAACTTTTTTTGGATATTTGTAACTTCAGTTCCTCTTGAACCATAATAGGAAAGAACTGCACTGCTGTATTGAAAAAAGTCACGGGCTCCATCG
>DASRMZ010000125.1:0-3321 GCA_035647675.1 Thermoclostridium sp.
ATTTAGATGTATATTATAAGGTAAAGAGTTTTTTACATTAATCATAATAAAAGTTCTGCGTGGTATCCCTGCATGGTGTGATTGTTTTGGTCTTCTTTTTATTGAAACGTAGTAAAGAATCTTGCCTTTTGACATTCTGAACGTAGTGAAGAATCTTTGTATTAAGATTTTAGAGTCAAGATCCTTCGCTAAAGCTCAGAATGACAAAATAAAAGCTTAGGATGACAAATAAATTAAAAGCCTTTAACTTATAAGTTAAAGGCTTTTGCTATGGTTTCAACTGCATTTTGCTGATCTTTTGGGTGTATGACATAAGATATTTTAATTTCAGAAGTTGTGACCATATGTATTGGGATATCAGCCATTGCTAGCAGCATGAACATTTTCGCAGCCACTCCAGATTGGCTTCTCATACCAATACCCACTACTGATAATTTTGTAATGTCTTCTTTTATATTCATGTGAATTTTAGGATATTCATTGATACAGCTATTAATAATCTCGGTGCCGTCAATAAGATCCTCTTTAGGTAATGTAAAGGAAATAGAAACCAATTCATTTTGAGGAGATGTTTGACTAATCATATCAATATTAATATCACCTTTTGCTAAGGAATTAAATATAGAGGCAATTAATTCAATTTTATGGGGCACATGATTCAAACTAATCATTGCATCATCATTGTTAATAGCCATTCCAGTAATTGCTGGCCCTTCCATCATATTATCACTCTCCTTGATCAAGGTTCCATCTACGTCAGCCACACTGGAGCTAACATAGATGGGAACATTGAATTTTTCTCCTAACTCTATCGCCCTATAGTGCATAACACCAGCACCTAGACTAGCCATTTCTAACATTTCTTCAAAGGTAATGGTATGGAGCTTTTTAGCATCAGAATAAACTCTTGGATCAATGGAATAGATACCATCCACATCTGTATAGATATAGCACTTAGCCCCTAAACTAGCAGCCAATGCTACAGCAGTAGTATCAGAACCACCTCGACCTAAGGTTGTAATATCATCTTTTGCGTTCACTCCTTGAAAACCCGCTACAATGATAATTTTATCATCTTCCAAAGCTTCACGAATCCTACTACCATCTATTTCTGAAATTTTAGATTTTGTATGAAACCCTGTTGTTTTAATACCTACTTGAGGACCTGTAAAGGAGATAGCACTATGACCTTGTTCATTTAGAGCAATGGATAATAACGAAATGGAAACTTGTTCTCCTGTCGATAATAGCATATCTAATTCCCGTTTCGGAGGGTGCTTACTCATGGAATAAGCCATTTTTAAAAGTTCATCTGTTGTTTTGCCCATTGCAGATACCACTACTACAACTTTATAGCCTTGTATTTTTGTTTGGATAATTTTTTGTGCAACCTGTTGTATTTTTTCAATGGTACCGATAGAGGTACCACCATATTTTTGTACGACTATTGTCAAATAGACACCTCCTTGATTTGGCGTATCGTTTTTATTAATTCTTTGCTAAAATGTCTTCCATAGTATAGTAACCATTTTCTTTAGAAGCTATATATTTTGCAGCTTTAATAGCTCCACCTGCAAATACGTTTTTAGAAAAAGCGGTATGCTTTATTTCGATTAATTCATCTATTCCTGCATATAGTATAGAATGCTCTCCTACAATAGTACCACCACGAACAGCATGTATGCCTATATCCTTTTTGTCACGATGGTCTTGTTTTGTATGACGACCATAGATAAAATTTGTTTCACCTTCTAAGGCTTGATCAATACATTGTGCAAGCATGAGCGCTGTTCCACTAGGGGCATCAACTTTCTTATTATGATGTTTTTCTATAATTTCAATATCAAAGGTATCTGCTAATGTTTTAGAAGCCCTGCGAATTAAATCCATAATAACATTCACACCTAAAGACATATTAGCAGTTCGAAAAACAGGTATTTCTTTAGATAATTGCCTTAGTTGATTTTCATTTTCTTCATTTAGCCCAGTCGTTGCCATTACTAATGGAAGTTTTCGTTGCTTTGCATAATTTGTAATATTTTCAAAAGCTGAAAAATGGGAAAAGTCAATAATCACATCTGCATCCTCTTGGCATAAGTGTATATCACTATAGACAGGGAAATTGTTATTATGTCTTTTAGGATCTTGATCAAATCCTGCTATTATTTTTATTTCCCTATGTTCTGCAATGAAATTTTTAATAACTTGCCCCATCGTACCATTACATCCACTTAATAGTATTTTTAACATCCTATCCCTCCTAATAGAATCTAAATCTATAAATATAATGCAATTATTTTATTTACTCAGTCCGTAATCGGACAATACTTTTTTTAAGTGTACTAGATTTTTTGTTTCCATATCTACTAAAGGAAGACGAAGTATCCCCCCATCAAAACCCAATAGATTCATAGCTGTTTTAATAGGGATTGGGTTTGTTTCTATGAAGAGAGCGTGGTTTAAAACATTAGTTTTAAGTTGAAGCTTCAAGCTACCTGCTACATCTCCTTGCAAATATTTCATAACCATATCATGCATCTCTTTTGGAATAATATTTGCAGAAACCGAGATGACTCCAACTCCACCCAAGGATAGTAAAGGAACAACATGATCGTCATTGCCAGAATAGATATTAAAATCTGAGCCACATAACATAGCGATATCGACAATATGACTAATATTACCACTGGCTTCTTTTACCCCAATAATATTTTTGCGTTTTGCAAGCTCACACAGGGTGTTTGCATTGATGTTCATACCTGTCCTACCAGGTACATTATAGACAATGATGGGTATAGATACAGCATCTGCAATAGCATTAAAGTGGGCAATAATCCCTTTTTGTGTTGACTTGTTATACCAAGGATTGCTTACTAATAATCCATCTACTCCTACACTTTCTGCATATTGGGACATTTTGATAGCTTTGGCGGTATTATTACTACTTGTTCCTGCAACAACTGGAATGCGCTTATTAATTTTTTCTACAACAAATTTAATAGCTTGCTCTTGTTCATCCTGGCTCATAGTAGAAGCTTCCCCTGTAGTTCCGCAAACAATAATAGCATCTGTTCCTTGATCAACATGCCAATTTAGATTTCTTTCAAAAGCTTCAAAATTAATACCATTTTCATTAAAGGGTGTAACGATGGCAACACCAGAACCTTTAAAAATTGTCATATTACTCATCCTTTCAAATTTAATTTATACTAACTTTCTACTTGCTAATACTTCTGCAATTTGCACAGCATTTGTTGCTGCGCCTTTCCTTATATTATCGGCTACAACCCAGATATTCATGCCATTTTCAAGGCTTTCGTC
>DASRMZ010000126.1:0-11193 GCA_035647675.1 Thermoclostridium sp.
AATATATACAACAGAAGCAATTGTAGCTATAGTTAGAAATACAAAAAGAATGGACAAAGCTAAAGAATTAGTTATTAGTTTAAAAAAATAAGTATTTTGTGAGGGGGCGCGTTTATGTTTGAAATAACACAGGACAATAGTAGCGTTGCTGGCAAGAACCGAATTGTTTTAAGTGGGGAAATCGACATATCAACTGTATCCGAATTTAAGACGAAATTGCATGAGTTGATTGGCGATGGTACTACCGATGTTGAATTATTATGTGAGGATTTGTCTTATATAGATAGTGCCGGTCTGGGTATTCTTGTCGGAGCACTTAAAAAGGTTAAAAATCATCAGCGCAATGTATATATATATTATTTAAGAGATAATATAAAAAAACTTTTTAAGATTACAGGGCTTGACAAGATTTTTATATTGGAGGAAGCAACATGAAGCAACATTTCGATGAAATTACAATTCATCTTCCTAAAAAGGCTGAATACGTCGGGTTTATCAGATTGACTGTATCAGGCCTATTGTCAAAGATGGGGTTTGATATTGATTCCGTAGAAGATATAAAAGTTGTTGTATCAGAAATTTGCAATAAAATTATTTCGTCAAAATGCAAGTCTGAAGAACAGCACTACGATGTTAAATTCCATTTGTATGAAGGTGGTTTTAAAGCCTTTTTTAAAGTGTCGGATTGCATTGCCGATAATTTGTTTAAGGGTGAATCGGGCGAATTTGCCAAGGTAATTATTTCTTCTTTAACTGATGAGTTTAGCATTGAGTGTGATGATTGTTGCACTATAACAATCGGGAAATATTTGGGGGATTCCATTAATGCAAATGGATAAAAAACTAAAAAATCAAAACACTGTTTCGGACAGGGATTTATTTATAGAGTATCGTGAAAGCAACGATGTGAACATTCGCAATATAATAGTTGCAAGATACACATATTTGGCAGAAATACTAGCAAAAAAGTTTGTTAACCGCGGTGTGGAATATGATGATTTATTTCAGGTTGCTTGTGTAGCTTTAATTAATGCTGTTGAGCGCTTCGATGTGGATGTAAAGGTTAAGTTTGTAAGCTTTGCTACACCCACAATAATTGGAGAGATACAGCGTTATTTTCGTGATAAGGCTTCAATAATACGCGTGCCAAGACGAATATATGAAATCTATAAAAGGGTGAACAACGCAAGAGAGGCGCTCACTCAACAAAATGGTAGACCTCCAAGGGTTGAAGAAATTGCGGAGTATTCAAACCTTAGTGAAGAAGCAATTCTTGAAACAATGGAATCTTGGAATGTGTATAAAATGCAATCATTTGATCAAGCTATCTTTGATGATGAAGATTCAAAGCTTTATGAAGCCGTCGGGGAAGATGATGAGTCATTCGAGAAAATAATCAACAAAGATTTCTTAAGTAAGTCCATGCAGCACTTCAATGATATTGAGAAAAGATTTATTCACCTTAGGTATTTTGAAAGCAAAACTCAAAAGGATATCGCTGAGGATTTTGGTGTTTCCCAAATGTACGTTTCTAGGCTTGAGAGAAAAACTCTTGAGAAATTTCGAAAGATCTTGAGAAAGTAGCGAATATTTGGGTAACAATAAGTAAGATATATATTTATGATCCTGTTTGTTATAATTGCTAACTAGGGGATATCTAATGGAGTTGATCAACATTGAAGGTTACAAGGGTATGCAATGGCTACATTTTTGATGATGTAAAAAACATTTGTGCTACCGTAAAAGAAATTGTTTCTACTTTGGAAAACACGATGGGTGTAAATAGTAATGAAGCATTTGATGTGAAAATAATACTACATGAGCTGCTTCGTAATGCTACAGCGCATGGCAACTGTCATAGTTGTAATAAAAAGGTATTCATGGATGTCTGCATTAAAGAAGGAAATCTTCTGACTATTACAATAAAGGATCAAGGTCAAGGTTTTGATCCTCAAAAAGTAATTGAAAAAGATCATGATGAATGCAATCTGTTAAATCTTTCAGAGTGTGGTCGTGGGCTTCTTATCGTTAAGAATCTATGTGATGACATATCTTTTAACAAAAAGGGCAACTGTATTACTGTAAAAAAGAAATTAGCGTTAGAGGGATAACGCAGGAGCATGGTTCTGTATCTCCGTAGGCATGCTTCGGGTAAATTTGTCTCCTTTGCGGCAAAAGCACTAGATTTAATGCAACGCTTTAAGTTATGCAATGCTTTAAGTGAGTGGTCTAATGCTCATGGGTCGCTCATCATCGCGTTTTATGTATAAGATAGGTAGCATACCTTCGAAGCATTGCCGCTGGCGTCAACAAAAGCGCCCGAATCTCCTGCTACTTATAGTTCGTTAATATGTGTAAATTGTGTTTTCGCTGGCGTCAACAAAAGCCTTTAATAGATAACAATTACATAAAATAACACTAAGGTTAGGGAAGGACAAACTTGGCTCTGGTCAAAAGCATAATTATATGATAAAATTAATCATATAGTTTAGGTTTAATAATTATCTTACGCCATTAATAGATTAATATATAGAGCATTTTGCGATGTTTCACATTTTGCATATGGCTGCACAATACATCACAGAGGCCTTGTAGATGAATTAAACGAGACTAGAATTTTCGGGTATAGTAGACTTATTTATCTATTGTACGTACTTTTTATTACTATGCCTAGCTGGGGTTTAAGCTAGGGTTTAAGCTAGGGTTTCGAAGGATATGGTGTATTCGAATAGAACGGAGTTGATTAAATGATTAAGTGTTCTATCTGCAAAAAGAATATTGCAGTGATTTTTATTACAAAAGTTGTTAACGGTAAACAAGAACCCGTAGGTTTGTGCATGCAATGTGCTCAGAAGCAAGGAATTGCGCCTTTAGATCAGATTATTCAACAGACCGGTTTGAGTCAGACCGATTTTGAAAATCTGAACAATCAGATGGCTGAATTATTTGAAAATATGGATGTGGAAAACCTTGAAGATATATTTCCTGACGATGAAGAAGCAGGAGGTAATCAATTGCTTCGTGCACTTAATGCCCTTCCTGATGGTATTTCATCAAATGAGGATGATAATACTAATAAAACTTCAAACAACCACAATGTAAGGGTTAAATCCAAGCAACAGAAAAAACACAAGTTTTTAGATACCTATGGCATCAATTTGACTATTAGAGCTGAAAAAAATGAAATTGACAGAATTGTTGGACGTGAGCATGAGATTGAGCGTGTCATTCAGATCTTGAATAGGAGAGCGAAAAACAATCCTGTGCTTATTGGAGAACCAGGCGTAGGTAAAACAGCAATAGCCGAAGGTTTGGCTGTGCGTATTGTCAACAAACAAGTGCCTGCAAGGTTTTTTGCTTCGCAGATTTATTTGCTAGATTTAGCGGCTGTTGTTGCTGGTACCCAGTTCAGAGGACAGTTTGAATCAAGAATGAAATCCATATTAAAAGAGGCACAGGACAGCGGTGATGTCATTTTAGTTATAGATGAGCTACACAATATTGTTGGTGCTGGAGATGCAGAAGGCGGTGCAATGAATGCGGCGAATATACTAAAGCCAGCTCTTGCTCGTGGTGATGTGCAGATCATAGGTGCAACCACCTTGGACGAATATCGAAAACATATTGAAAAGGATGCAGCTTTGGAAAGAAGGTTCCAACCTGTTTTAGTCGAAGAACCTACAGTTTCTGAGTCCATTGAAATACTTCAAGGCATTAAAAACTATTACGAAGACTATCATCAAGTGTTGATATCCGATGAGGTTGTTGAGTGCGCTGTATTGCTTTCAGATCGATATATCCATGATAGGTTCCTGCCAGATAAGGCTATTGATGTTATTGATGAAGCAGGATCAAGAGTAAATCTTAAAAATCAAGGGCTTGTTGAGTTGGAAGCATTGAGAAGAGAATTAAAAAAGGTGCAGGAAATCAAGGAAATGGCTGCTCTAAATGATGATTATAAGAAAGCTGCCGATTATAAGGTTGAAGAATGCAGGCTTACAGAGAAAATCAGCGAGCTTTCAGAAAAATATGGGACAATGGATATTACCAATGAAGATATTGCTCATGTTATTGAGTCTTGGACAAAAATACCCGTCAGCAAAATAACAGAAGCTGAGGCACAAAAGCTTATCTGCCTTGAAGAACGCATTCATAAAAGGGTTATAGGTCAAGAACGTGCTGTTGAAAGTGTATCGAAGGCTATACGTAGAAATAGATCGGATTTCAGAAGAAAACGCAGTCCAAATTCTTTTATTTTTGTTGGTCCAACTGGGGTTGGAAAAACAGAGCTGGCACGAGCTGTTGCCGAAGAATTATTCGGCAATGAAGATGCAATGATTAGGCTTGACATGTCTGAGTACATGGAAAAGCATACAGTTTCTAAGTTGATAGGTGCACCTCCTGGATATGTAGGTTATGATCAGGGCGGGCAATTAACTGAAAAAGTTCGTAGAAAGCCGTATTCTGTTATATTACTAGATGAGATTGAAAAGGCCCATCCCGATGTATATAATATGCTGCTACAGATTATGGAAGATGGTAGGTTGACGGATAGCCATGGAAGAACTGTAGGATTTGAAAACACAATTATAATTATGACATCCAATGCAGGAACCAGCATTCGTTCATATGGTATTGGTTATAACAATGAAGGAAGTGCTGCTCTTGAAAAGCAAGTAATGGATGCAGTTAAAAACACCTTCCGTCCTGAATTTTTAAACAGGGTTGATGAGGTAATTGTTTTCGAAGAATTGACAAAGGAACAGTTAGGAAAAATAGTAGATATAATGATAGAGGAAGTAAGAGAGGACGCACTGCAAAAGGGTATAGAAGTTAGAGTTAGTCAAGAGGCGAAGGATGCCTTGGTTGAAAAAGGTTATAGCCCTAAATATGGAGCAAGACCTCTTAGGAAGAAAATTCAAAAACATATAGAGGATGAATTAGCCGAAAGGTACCTAAAGGGTGAGATTTCAAGCGGCAGTGTTGTGTCGGCTCATTTTGAAGGTGAAGAGTTCACATTTACCATAACGCAGTAAATGCCGTTATTAAAATAACACAATAAAAGATATTATTAAAGATCCGATTTTTTTATCGGGTCTTTTTATTTTTCTTTGTATTAGCCTTTGTTGCGTCGTTATCATGTCTGCTTTTATTTCATTGGCATCTTTTAATTTAATATTTTCACCAAATTATTACCCTTGTATAATCTTATAGAATATTTTCATACAAAACGTCAAAAAATAAACCTATTCGTTGTTTAAATAAGTTCATTGTTAATACATGGTAGGAGGGTTTTACATGGTAGGCAGAGTTCTAAAAAGAGTTCGAAATATGTGGATAATAATTATTTCCTTCATTTTGTTACTGGGTTTGGCTATTGCTTTACTTTCTTATAATTCCAATTCTAAAGAAAGAATACCAAACAGAGGAGAGTTTGTTTTTGCTGTAGGAGATATTTGCACGCCACAGACTTAGATGAAGCTTGGGTAAAGGGTAACAGAGAGGGGTTTAGTAAATGGAACAAAAAAGAACGAAAGAAGAGTATAAAAAATGGACGCAAGAGCAAGCTCCTAAAAGCCCTAAGATTAAACGTATCATTATGGCTTTTTTGGTGGGGGGAGCAATTTGTACAATCGGTCAGGTGATACAAAGTGTTTTATTAAATTCAGGAATGGATGAAAAAAGTGCAGGCTCCGTGACTACATTGTTCATGATATTTATAGGAGCTTTTTTGACGGGCATAAATGTCTATGATGATATTGGGAGAATAGGAGGGGCAGGTGCAGCAGTACCAGTGACTGGGTTTGCCAACTCCATTGTATCTCCTGCAATGGAGTATAAAAAGGAAGGCTATGTTATGGGCGTGGGCGCAAGAATGTTCTTAATAGCAGGACCTGTTCTTGTATACGGAATTGTATCTTCCATTATTGTAGGTATTATTTATTGGATTATTAAATAAGGCTTATGGGGTGTAACCAGAACGAGTCCGAGGAGATACGATAACAAAACTAAAATTACACGAAAGAGGCAACCCCCTGTGTTATAACTATTACGGAAACGGAGGAAATTATGGGTACAAGATTGGGAAAGCATACAGTTAGATTGGATAGCAAACCCGTAATTCAATCATGGGCTGCAATTGTAGGACTAAAAGAAGGTCACGGTCCTTTAAGTAATTATTTTGATGAGATTATTGAAGATGAATATTTTGGGGAAGAAAGCTTTGAAAAAGGCGAAAGCAAATTTTTGCGAGAGACATTTAATAAAATACTATCAAAAGGAGAGGTTTCAGCAGGTGACATACAATATATATTTGCAGGCGACTTGCTAAATCAGTGTATTGCCGCCAGCTTTGGTATAAGAGAAACCGAGATACCGTTTTTTGGTTTGTATGGGGCTTGTTCAACCATGGCTGAATCCTTATCTTTAGGGAGTTTCATGGTGGAAGGTGGTTTTGCTGAACGAGCAGTTTGCATTACTTCAAGTCATTTTTGCTCTGCAGAAAAGCAATTCAGATTTCCATTGGAATTTGGCAACCAGAGAACTCCTACATCTCAATGGACAGTCACAGGTTCGGGTGGGGTAATGGTAGGAAAAGCTGGTGATGGGCCTCGTGTTACACATGTTACAACGGGTAAAATTGTGGATATGGGTATAAATGATGCAAATGACATGGGTGCTGCAATGGCACCAGCAGCTTGTGATACTATAACTGTGCATTTTAGGGAAACAAATCTTCCCTTTGACTATTATGACCTAATTGTAACGGGTGATTTAGGCTCACAGGGTAAAAGCATTTGCTCACAATTACTTGAAGAGAATGGAATCACAGTAAAGGATTTTTATAATGATTGTGGGGTTATGATCTATGATAGTCAAAAACAGAAGACTGACTGCGGAGGAAGTGGATGTGCCTGTTCAGCTACGGTTTTAGGAGGATATCTTCTTGAAAAGCTATCAAAAAGGGAGCTAAACAAAATTCTTTTTGTTGCTACAGGTGCACTGCATAGTCCATTAAGCTTGGAACAAGGCGAAACCATTCCTGCTATTGCCCACGCTGTTAGTATAGAGATGGTTTAAACTATGAAGAAATTAGAGGTGAAAACATGGAATTTATAAGGGCTTTTATTGTAGGTGGGCTAATCTGCGTTGTTGGGCAGGTACTTATAGATTTAACGAAGCTGACTCCAGCAAGAATAATGGTGCTCTTTGTAGTTGCAGGTGTTATACTTGGTGCATTAGGCATATATCCAATGCTGGTTGAATGGGGTGGTGCAGGAGCCACTGTGCCAATAATCGGATTTGGTAACACACTTGCGAAGGGCGTAATTGAGGATGTGGATCAAAAAGGGATACTTGGTGCATTCAGTGGTGGCGTGAAAGCAGGAGCTGTAGGGATTGCAGCGGCAGTATTCTTTGGATATATCATGGCCGTTGTATCCAAACCAAAAATTAAAAATAAAACATAAAACATAAAACATCACAACATGCCCCAAAGTGTATGTTGCACTAGGCGTTTATTTTAACTATAATCAGTATATGCTTATGCCGTTCGGGTGGAGTACATTCTCCACCTGACTTAATGATATAAGAAAATTTATGATGAGGTGTCCTATTTATGAAAGAAAGACGTTTAAATCCAATACTTGGAATAATAATTATTATAGTGGGTGGGTGTGTCATTGGAATCCTACTGAGTATGCTTATAAATGATGGCAAGAATACAAATAATAATGTACATATATCCCCTACTCCAATACAAGTTGCTGGCGAAAATATTCAAGAATCTCCTTCTCCAACAACATCGCCAACATCACCACCTACAGCCACTCCTACACCATCACCCGCACCGATACCAACGCCGTTACCTACTGCATCCATTGAGGTAAAGGGGCTGTATTTAACTACAAATACTGTTGGGATTCCTTCTAGGCTTCAATATTTTATAGATTTAGCCAATAGAACTGAGATAAATTCATTTGTAATAGATGTAAAGGATGATTACGGTAAGATTTGTTATGAAACACAGGTGCCCCTTGCCGTAAAACATAATGCCTGGGGTAAATTATATGATGTAAAAGAAGTGATAGATAAGTTACATGATAATAACATAAAGGTCATAGGCAGGGTTGTATGCTTCAATGACCCATTGATGCCCTTAAAAGAGCCTGACATATCGCTTAAAAACAACAGTGGTGAAGTTTTTAAAGTGTCCTTAGGTAGCAACTCTCATTTAGCTTGGCTAGATCCGTCAAAGGAAGAGTCATGGCAATACATTATTGATATTTCCCAAGAAGCTATATCTTTTGGTTTTGATGAAATTCAATATGACTATGTTCGGTTTCCAGAGACCACAAATTATAAATACGATATGAGCTATTTTGATAAAGAAAAAAGTGAATATATAGATGATTTTATAAAATTATCGTTAGAACAAATGCCGGGTGTTAAGCTATCAGCCGATGTTTTTGGTAGCGTTTGCTTGCAAAGTAGGGATGCTGGTGGTATAGGGCAAACTCTTGAAACTATTAGTGAGCGTATACACTATATTTCACCTATGATTTACCCGTCACATTATGCAAATGATAGCAATCATTATTCTGGAAATGGTGCTGGCACCAATATTAATGGTGTTGTTTATCCAAAGCCGGATCTTGAGCCATATAACATTATTTACAATACACTGCTTATTACTAAACAAAGGCTTGAGAATGTAGGGCATGATGTGCAGGTAAGGCCGTATCTTCAAGGTTTTACAGCTACCTATTTGCCTGATGGCTACTATATTGAATATGGTGTAGAGCAGTACAAAAAGCAAATTCAAGCAGTATATGATGCTGGATATACGGAGTGGATATTTTGGAATTCAGGAAATACTTATATTGAAGAAGCATTTTTGGCAGAATAATACAAAAGGGTGATTCTTTTGTGGAAAATGTGTTTTACTATTGTGTTACCGCAGGCATGCTTCGGGTGATTTGTCTCCTTTGCGGCAAAAGCACTAGATTTAATGCAACGCCTTAAGTTATGCAATGCTTTAAGTGAGAGGTCTAATGCTTGTGGGTCGCTCATCATCACGTTTTATATATAAGATAGGTAGCATGCCTTCGGAGCATTGCCGCTGGCGTCAACAAGAGCACCCGAATCTCCTGCTACTTATAGCTCGTATTAATATGTGTAAATTTAGTTACCGCAGGCATCAATGCAAAAACCTTTATTTAGTTAAATTGTTGCAATTACGAAAGGAGCACTAATGAAAGATAGAAAAAATTTTGGATACATTAATAAAAAAGGGCAGACGAAGGTAACGGCAACCATAGTTTTGTCTGTGGCCGTTTTAATAGCACTACTACTCTTAGGAATGTACGCATGGCGGAACCGAGAAGAACAGCCAGATGAAGATGTCAATACAAATCCAACGATTGCTGCAGTTACGATGGGACCAACTATTACGAATACACCAACCCAACCACCCACTCCTACTGTAGAGCCAACTGCGCTTCCGACAGTAACTTCCACACCAGCGCCAACTCCAAAACCAAGCGTTACACCCATACCAAAGCTTGATTTTGAACCGGTTAAAGCACTTTATTTAAGGCCCAAGGCATTTCAAGATGCTGCCCTCTTGGATCATTATATAGATCTTGCAAATAGAACAGAGGTTAATTCATATGTTATTGATATAAAAAGTGATTGGGGTATGATACAGTACACTTCTGGGATAGAGGATGCCCAGGCAGCAAATGCATGCCTTAAAAGCTTCGATCTCCGCAATGTTATTAAAAAGTTGCATGACAATGACATCAGGGTTATAGGTCGCCTTGTTACATTTAAAGATAGTATAATAACAAAATACAAGCCTGAGCTGGCAATACACCACAACGGTGCATTGTTTGATCAAAGTAATAAGGGCGACGGAGTTTATTGGCTGGATCCTACAAATAAGGATAGCTGGGATTATATTTTGGAGATTGTTAAGGAAGTAATTAACTTTGGCATAGATGAAATACAGTTTGATTATGTTCGCTTTCCAGAATCTAATCTTTATCAATATGAGCTTTTGAACGATGGAAAGGAAAGAAGCGAATATATAGAGGACTTTCTTGCATACATTAGAAAGAATGTTCCTGAAGGAACAATACTATCTGCCGACGTTTTTGGCATGCCACTAATTTCAACAAGGGATTATGGTGAGATAGGGCAGACACTTGAAACTATAGGATGGAATATTGATTATATCTCACCAATGATTTATCCATCACATTTTGCCAATGGTGCGCCTAAAGGCTCGATGTCCAACGGTGTTGGTCAGGTTATAAATGGTGTAAAGTTTACTCACCCAGACCTTCAGCCATATGAAGTGGTTTATAATACATTGATGGTAGGCAAAAAGAGAATGGAAGCAGTTGAGGGATATCAGTTAAAATGCAGGGCATATATACAGGGCTTTACTGCAACTTACTTGCCCACAGGCTATTGGAAGGAATATGGCGTAGAAGAATTTCGTGCACAAATACAGGCAGTATATGATGCAGGGTTTGAGGAATGGATTTTTTGGAATGCATCAAATAACTACGTAGAAGAGGCATTCTTGCCAAAGGAATAGTTAGGGAATTGTACAAGGGTTGTATATTTTTTAAAGTAATCAAGTGCATTTACTTGTGATACGGAACTGTTTTGCAATAAATGCAGTGGATAGTAACAAGTATTTAAAAATGCGAAAACTTAGGATTTGAGAGGGAGTGTTTTTATGTCTGTAATAAAAGCTATTATTTTAGGAATTGTGCAAGGGCTTACAGAGTTCTTGCCAGTTAGCAGTTCCGGGCATCTTGTTCTTTTACAGAAAATATTTGGTATCGAAGAGGGTGCATTAACTTTTGCTATTGCTTTGCATTTTGCAACATTAATAGCAGTGTTGGTGATATACAGAAAGAAAATTTTTGAAATGATAAAAAAACCATTTTCAAAGCTTCCAATGTATATTGTGCTCGCCACCATTCCTGTTGCGATTTTTGGTCTTTTGCTTGACGATTTAATAGAATCCTTCTTTGAAACAGGTGCTACTCTTGGGGTAGGTTTCATTTTTACTGGCTTAATTTTATTGTATGCAGATAATGCAGGTAAAAAAGCAAGGAAACTCGAAGAGATGACCATTAAGGACCCTTTAGTTATAGGAGCTTCGCAGGCTATCGC
>DASRMZ010000127.1:0-2669 GCA_035647675.1 Thermoclostridium sp.
ATTCTATGATTTATATACCAGGCCATACGTATGGGCAAAACATTCACAACTGCAATTAAAAAACTTAAAGTTTAGCTACACTTTTGACCTTACCATCTAAAAAGGTTATATCCAGTTCGTCTCCATTATTCACCTGCGTTACTGATTTTATAACATCTCCATCACTTTTAGTTGTTATGCTATATCCTCTTGATAATACTGTTAATGGGCTGAGAACATCTAGCTTCCCACACATAATGGAAAGAGCACTTCTTTCCTTTTCCAACCTTTTTCTCATTGAATCTGTAATATCTTTTTTAATAATTTCTAAGTCCATTTCCTTTTGATTAATTTTATCTAAGGGCTGGCGCAATGAAGGGCTCATCATTAATTGTTCTAAATACATTCTCTCGCTTTTAATTCTATTTGAAAGGGCTTTTTTATGGCGTAACTGCAAATCCAAAATATTTTTTACTAGTATTTCTTTTTCAGGAATAACAAGCTCCGCGGCTGCGGAAGGTGTTGGAGCCCTGAGATCTGCAACAAAATCTGATATTGTGAAGTCCGTTTCATGACCTACAGCAGATATTACAGGTATGTTGGATTTATAAATGCTTCTTGCAACAATTTCTTCGTTAAATGGCCATAACTCTTCAATAGAACCTCCACCACGGGCAACAATTATTACATCGGCTGCATCATGGCGATTGATAAAATCCAAGGCATAGGAAATCTGTCTTGCTGCATCTTCTCCCTGTACTTTAACGGGAAATAGTTTCAACACGGCATTAGGAAACCTTCTAAATAGAACATTCATAATATCTTTTATCACAGCACCCGTAGGTGAAGTAATCACGCAGATGCTTTTGGGCAGATAAGGAATTTTCTTTTTTATATCGGTTTTAAACAAGCCTTCTTTGTCAAGCTTTTGCTTTAATTGTTCATATGCAAGATATAGATTGCCAAGGCCTGCAGGTTCAACACTCTCCGGATAAAGCTGATATGAACCTCCTGCTTCATAAATTGATACATACCCTCTTATTATCACTTTAAGACCGTCTTCAGGTTGAAACTTAAGTCTCCTATTTTGGGATCTAAACATGACACATTTAATAACACTTGATTCATCCTTAAGTGTAAAATACATATGTCCTGACGAATGTAACTTAAAATTTGAAATTTCACCCGCTACATACACATTTGATAATATATTGTCATAGGAAAATAGCCTTTTTATATACATTGTAAGCTGGCTTACGCTAATAACTTCCTGCATTGCTAATTCTCCTTTGTAGGCTCAATACATTTCAGTATTTTACCTAATATACCGTTAATAAAGTTTCCTGATTGCTCAGTGCTATACTTTTTTGCTAATTCTACGGCTTCGTTAATAGATACGTTGGAGGGAATGTCGTCACGATGCAGTAATTCATATATGGCAAGACGCATTATGGCAAGATCTACCTTTGGCATTCTTTCTATACTCCAACCTTTTGTATAAACTTCAATTAACTCATCTATTTGTTTTTTGTTATCGACAACGCCATGGACGATATCCAAGAAAAAATCCTTTTGTAATCTATCAACTTCATCTAATTCATTAATAAACACTTCTATCTGTCCCGCTACATCGTCATCCCTGAATTGGAACTGATATAAAATCTTCATTGCATTCTCTCGGGAAATTCTTCTACTCAATTTATCCACCCTACCTTATTGTTGTTAATTATTTAAGAATGCCTGTTTTCCACTATTATATACACCTGACTATAAAGCTGCAAGGGTTAAGTTTTAAGACAATTGTGATGCAGCTTAATTAGCGAAGCTTCACCCCAGTAATATTTTGAGGGTACAGTTCACATGTATATCTCAAAAGAAGTAGGGGGAGATTCGGGTGCTTTTGTTGACGCCAGCGGTAATGCTTCGAAGCCAATGCTGCCTACTCTACATTTGAAACGTGATAATGAGCAATCCATGAGCCTTTGACCACTCGCTTAGAGTCTTGCGCAATTTAAGGCGTTATATTAGATTTAGTGCTTTTGCCGCAAAGGAAACAAATCACCCGAAGCATGCCCCCGGGATGGGCAAGCCGAACTATACAGCTCTTGCAAATGAAGCGTAGTCTCCGTTAGTGCATATCTATATCTCAATATACGAAGCAGTAAACTGTAACATTTTAGGACTAGCATGCTAGAATACCCTTTAATAATCATTGCAGATAAAAAAAATTTATTATATAATAAATTTTGAAACAAAGTGCAAAACTTTATTTATTATTCCAGTTGCAGGTACCCTTATTTCTTTATACCTTGTGCTGGAAGTAGAATACTTTTCGGGAGGATTAATTATGTATTGTCCAAAATGTGGTCATGAAATTGGGGATTATCTTCAGATTTGTCCGTCTTGTGGTGAATTGCTTGACAATAACCCGGCAAGCGAGCAAAACCAAGGTGTAGATCAGTATCAGGAACAGAACCCAAACCAAAGTCACGATCTGGCCCAAGGTCAGGAAGATAATCAATATCAGGAACAGAGCCAATACCAGTACCAGAATTATCCGCAATCAGAGCCACCTACACAGCAAATACCCGATTATAAAGTTCAGTCAATATTACTCATAGTTTTTAGCTCAGTATTATGTTGTTTAACATGTCTTTCTCTTATAGCACTACCCTTTGCAATAGTAGCTC
>DASRMZ010000128.1:0-12222 GCA_035647675.1 Thermoclostridium sp.
TCTTTACTTGATCTTTACTCTAATAACATATAAGATGTTATATTGTAAGAATGACTTTACATCATTACATTACGCTTACGAAAGAACACTGCGTGCTTAATACATAATATCAGTACTTTATTTTATATTTAGCTCTATTTAGATAGAATTATAAGAAATTGGGGGTAAATAATGTGTCAGGCTTTAATAGGTACAGTAATGTTCCACTATATTGTCAGCTAAAGAACATAATACTTGAAAAGATTGAATCAGGTGAATATAATGAGGATTCTAAAATACCTTCCGAACAAGCTCTATGTGAGCAATACGGTATAAGTCGTCCTACGGTAAGGCAGGCAATTAACGAACTGACAAACAACGGTCAGTTATATAAGTTGAAAGGTAAAGGGACATTTGTATCAAAACGCAAATCCAGTATTGATATTAAGGACTATACTGGTTTTACAGATTCAATACTTGATAGTCTTGAGCCAGAGAAAAAGGAAATACTTTCAGTTAATACAGTTTCAGCTAAAGACATGGCAAAACTGAAAGAAGTATTTAATATGAAAACAGACAACTCATTATTTACCTGCATTAATTATTTAAGCAAGCGTAATGATGAAGTTTTTTCATATAATTCCTCATACATTCCTCATAGTCTTTTCCCGGATATAGGAGAGGATATCGAAGATAAAAAACCTTCATATGAAATCCTACGTGGTAAATATCCTTTAGTGCCATACAACTCAAAAAGCACTTTGGAAGTAAACTACTGTGATTCAATAGATGCAGGGCAGTTACAGGTTCAACCGGGACTACCCTTAATAATAATAACTAATGTACTCTTATCAAAAAGTGGTCAAGCTGTTGAATACATTATTTCCAAATACAGGGCTGATAAATGTAAGCTTATGTTTGAAAACCATAAATGAAGCTCAAAATAATTAATATACAGTACTGCTAATATTTAAAAAGGATATATCACAAAATCCTAAACTACAAAGGATATGATTTGTATATGCAGCTTAATGATTTCGATTATGATTTGCCTACATCACTTATTGCCCAAAGTCCCATTCAAAAAAGGGATATGTCAAGATTACTTGTGCTTAGTAAAGAAACAGGACAAACACAACATTTACATTTTCAAGATATAAAAAAATATATTAACCCTGGGGATTGCCTTGTAATAAATAATACAAGGGTTATTCCTGCACGCCTTTTAGGTGAAAGAGAGCATACAAAAGGGAAAATAGAGTTTGTATTATTAAAAAAACATGATACAGATATTTGGGAGGTTTTATTAAAACCTGGAAAGAGAGCAAAAATAGGTACAAGGTTTGCTTTTGGTGATAATATACTTAAGGCAGAAATACTTGACATATTAGATGGGGGAAATCGTCTAGTAAGATTCTACTATGAAGGTATATTTGAACAAGTTCTCGATAAAGTGGGTATTGTACCACTACCACCCTATATAACTGAAAAGCTTCAGGACAAGGAGCGTTATCAAACTGTATACTCCAAATATAATGGTTCTGCAGCTGCACCTACTGCTGGACTTCATTTTACAAAGGAGCTTATGGATGAGTTGAGGCAAATGCATGTTGAGATCGCAGAGTTAACACTTCACGTTGGTATTGGAACCTTTAGACCTGTAAAAACCCAAAATATTAAGGAGCATCATATGCACTCAGAATATTTTGAAATAGATAGTAAAGCTACCGAAATCATCAATAAGACAAGAATGAATAATGGTAAAATTATTGCTGTTGGCACAACAAGCAGCCGTGTATTGGAATCCGTTGCGAAAAAGGATGGAACAGTAGAGCCAACAAAAGGCGAAACTGATATCTTTATTTATCCAGGGTATAAGTTTAAAGCTATTGACGCACTTATTACAAATTTCCACCTGCCAGAATCAACGCTTTTAATGCTTGTAAGTGCATTTGCAGGAAGAGAAAACATCCTTAGTGCATACAAGCAAGCAATTGATTTGAATTATCGGTTTTTTAGCTTTGGGGATGCCATGCTTATAATATAATCCGATTATATATTTATCCGAAGGGACCTCATGGTCTTGCTTTAGCAAATGAAGAAACAGACAATGGCGATATGGAAATCTATCCACATGTTTCTGGATGGATAAATTTATGTATGGAATGGTTGGATGGTGTTCTTCTAAAAAAAAACAACTTCTAATTAAATTCTAATAAACAACTAAGGTGATTTTCATAATAGTTATTTATAATATAACTATTAAAGGATACTCGTTAGGAGGTTTAAAATGGAGAGAAAACATAATAACAATTTTATGTGGGGCGTTATATTGGTGTGTGTAGGCATACTATCAGTGCTTGGTTCTTTTGGCATTATTCCTAGCCTTGGAAGTATTATGTCTAAATTTTGGCCAATGATATTAATATTCATTTCATTATTATTTCATGCAGGATACTATTCTAATAGAAAAAATGTAGGGCTTTTAGTACCAGGTGGGATTCTATTAGCATTAGGTATTGTTTTTCAAACATCTGAATTATGGAATGTTTACGATGTAATGTGGCCTGGTTGTATGCTAGCACCTGCGGTTGGACTTTTTGAATTATATATCTTTGGAAAACGCCAAAAGGGGCTATTAATTCCAATAGGTATACTTACCGGAATATCACTATTATTTTTCACATTAACTATTAGAAATCTTGGTGGTATTTCAAGGTTCATTTTACCAGCCATTTTAGTAGTTTCGGGTTTTGTAATGGTGGCTAAAGGGAAAAAAGAAAACAATAGTAATTATGATGACAATATGTAGCGTCGCAAAATGCTCAATGCGATGATATGTTGACCAAGTTATAAAACTGGGTTAATATATAAGCTAATTATTATCAAACAAAGGATGTAATAAATGGCAGCAGTGACATATGAACTAATTCATGTATGCAAACAGACAGGAGCACGCCTTGGTAAGGTCCATACACCCCATGGTAGTTTTGATACACCTGCATTTATGCCGGTTGGAACTCAGGCAACAGTTAAAGGTATGTCGCCTGATGAGTTAAAGCAGGTTGGTGCAGGCATTATTTTAAGTAATACCTATCATCTATTCTTACGCCCAGGTCACGAGTTAATACGTGAGGCTGGAGGGCTACATCGTTTTATGAATTGGGATAGACCGATTCTTACAGATAGCGGAGGTTTTCAAGTATTTAGCCTTGCTAATTTAAGGGATATAAAAGAAGAAGGAGTTACTTTTAAATCTCATATAGATGGTACGAGTTATTTCTTATCACCTGAAAAATCAATAGAAATTCAAAACGCACTTGGCTCCGATATAATAATGGCATTTGATGAATGTGCCCCATATCCTTGTGATTATGACTATGCGAAAAAGTCTATGGAAATGACTACTCGTTGGGCACAAAGATGCAAAAAATTACACAAAAATACTGATAAACAAGCTCTATTTGGCATAGTTCAAGGTAGCATGTACACCGATTTAAGGCAGGAGAGCGCAAGGCAATTAACCCAGCTTGACTTTCCTGGATATGCTATTGGAGGATTAAGCGTTGGAGAACCTGGAGATGTAATGATGGAGGTTTTGGGAGAAACAACTCCCTTTCTACCAAAGGATAAACCCCGATATCTTATGGGTGTTGGAAGTCCTGATTACCTTATTGATGGTAGTATACGTGGGATTGATATGTTTGATTGTGTTCACCCAACTAGGATAGGAAGAAATGGATCGGTTTTTACAAGAGATGGAAGAATAATTGTAAGAGATGCAAAGTACGCTGAGGATCTCTCACCAATTGATAGTGAATGTGATTGCTATGTATGTAAAAACTTCACAAGAGCTTATATAAGACACCTATTCAAGGCAAAAGAAATGCTGGGTTTAAGGCTTGCAACATGGCACAATTTAAGATTTTTATTAAAACTGATGGAAGATGTAAGGCAGGCAATTCGCAATGATAGCTTAGCTGACTTTAGAAATATGTTTTTTGAGAAATATGGTTATGATACAAACATAAAGTAAAGATGAGTTACAGTCCACAGCTATATCTCAAAACATTAACGAGGGTGACAGTGAAATGTAATTTATGTTAAATAAATCATTGAATTGGCTATTGCAATTGTGTATAATAAGCTAAGCTATATGAATTACTCATGTAGCTTATTTACTTTAACAAATGCTTTTGCAATGTAACCTTAATAAAAGTTCGTTGTATAATATGTGGTTATTGTACAGCGGTACGCAAAATATGTAACATAGCAAAATGCTATTATCTTTGAAGGGAGAAAGACTATGAATTTGTTTTTAAAAGCTTTTGCAGACGGAGCAGCAACTACAGGTGCAGAAGACATGAATGGTATTATGGTATTCTTAATTCAATTCGGACCTTTAATTTTACTATTTGGAATTATGTATTTTATTCTTATTAGACCACAAAGAAAAAAAGAAAAAGAAACCCGTGCAATGATTAGCAACTCAATTGTAGGTGATAGAGTTACTACAATAGGCGGTATTGCTGGGAAAATTGTAAACATTAAAGATGATGAATTTACAATTGAAACTGGTGTTGAAAGAACAAAGGTAACCGTTAAAAAGTGGTCAATCAAAGAAGTTGATAAGCCTATATCAGAATAGATATTAAAACCCCGACTTAGACCATAATTAGTCGGGGTTTTAATTAAATGCTTATTAAGGTAAAGCATATGTTTGTGTTTGAAAATTTCATTCGATAACGGAGGAGAAACTTGAACGAGTATCTTAATATTGGAAAGATCGTCAATACACATGGTGTAAAAGGCGAGTTAAAGGTTATTTCATCAACTTCTGATATTGAACGATTTGATTACTTAAAAATCGTATGGATTGAGAAGGATTCTAAACTTAAGGAATATTTTGTTGAAAAAGTAAGGTATCATAAGAACTGCGTTTTAATTACACTTTATGGTATAGACAGCAAGGATAAAGCTGATGATTTAAAAAATTGCTATCTCAAGGTTGATAGAAAAAACGCTCGGATACTAGATGAAAATGAGTTTTTTATAGTTGATCTGATTGAATGCAGTGTATATGAAGAAGATGTGTTGTTGGGTAAAATAACAGATGTTATACAGACAGGAAGCAATGATGTGTACGTTGTAAGTGGTGATAAATATAATGAATTACTTATACCTGCTATTAAACAGGTGGTTTTGAGTATGGACATAGAAAACAAAAGAATTCAGGTTAGTTTACCGGAAGGACTTGTTGATAGATGATATTTGATATTATGACACTTTTCCCAGAGAGTATGGATTCATTTTTATCTGAAAGTATCATAGGCAGAGCACGAGATAACGATATTATTAATATTCGAACTCATAATATTAGAGATTTTTCTGAAAATAAGCATAAGAAAACTGATGATTACCCCTATGGCGGTGGCACTGGCATGGTTATGACAGCACAGCCAATTTATGATTGTTGGAAGCATATAAAAAAGGATCTCACATACAACCCTTTAACAATCTATATGAGTCCACAGGGGAAGGTATTAACGCAGGATACTGCAAAAAGCCTTTCACATTCTAAACATATAATAATTCTTTGTGGCCATTATGAAGGCGTTGATGAACGTGTTCTTGAACAAATCGTTGATATAGAGATATCCATAGGCGATTACGTTTTAACAGGTGGGGAATTACCTGCTATGATTCTAATAGATTGCATTAGCCGGATGGTAGATGGTGTATTGCCTTCTGAAGATGCATATATGGATGAATCACATTATGATGGTTTGCTTGAACACCCACAATATACTAGACCCCAAGTGTTTCAATCGAAAAGCGTACCTGACGTCTTATTATCTGGACATCATGCTAACATTGAAAAATGGCAGTTTGAAAAGAAAATTGAAGTAACCCGTAAAAAAAGACCCGACTTATATGAGAAATATAAAGAAGAACAGCAAAAGAAGTAAGTTTAAAATATATACGTGAGTTGCACTATTATCTTTTTACTTTGTAAAAGTTTAAGTTATAATTTATAGTATATTATCCTTTTAGTTTAATTACCGTACAGAGATCAGAAAGGTGGTTTAATTGCAGAAGTATAGAAAAAAAGAACCTTTGGCATTTAGGATGATGCCAAGAACGCTTGATGAATTTATAGGACAGGATCATATTGTTGGTAAGGGTAAATTGCTAAATAGAATGATCAAGGCCGATACCATATCATCCATCATTTTATACGGACCACCTGGTACAGGTAAAACCTCTCTTGCAAAAATTATTGCCAATACAACAAAATCTGTTTTTCGCCAGATAAATGCTGTTACAGCTGGAGTAAAGGATATTAAAGCAATAGTGGAAGAGACATCAAATGAGTTTTTAAATCCCTCTGGTCGCTGCGTATTATTTATTGATGAAATTCATCGATTTAACAAATCACAACAGGATGCGCTATTGCCTTATGTTGAAAACGGTCTTATTGTATTAATTGGGGCTACTACTGAAAATCCTTTCTTTGAAGTAAATAAGGCTCTCATTTCAAGATCCACTGTATTTATGCTAAAGCCGTTAACTGACGAAAATATTATTAGTATAATAAAACAGGCTATTGGAGATGAAGAACGTGGATATGGAAAACTTAAAGTAGAAATATCTGATGACGCCCTTAAGCTTCTTGCATTATTATCAAGTGGGGATGCAAGGGTAGCATTAAATGCCATTGAGCTTGCTGTACTAACCTCTGAAACTGATAGTAAGGGTGGCTACATAATAAACACCAATGTTGTTGAAGAATGTGTTCAGAAGAAGGCAGTACGATTTGATAAATCCTCTGAGGCTCATTATGACAATATAAGTGCCTTAATAAAGTCAATGCGCGGTAGCGATCCAGATGCTACGTTGTTTTATTTAGGAAGAGCACTTTATGCTGGTGAAACACCAGAATTTCTTATAAGAAGAATAATTATTTGTGCGGCTGAAGATGTGGGAATAGCAAACCCAAATGCACTCACAGTAGCAGTTGCTGCAGCACAAGCAATTGAGAGAATCGGTATGCCTGAAGCAAGGATTTTGCTTGCCCAAGCGGCGGTTATGGTAGCAACAAGTCCAAAATCCAATTCATGCTACACAGGAATAGAAAATGCTCTTTCAGATGTAGAAAACAAAAATACAGGGGAAGTGCCTATGCACCTTAGAAATGCGCCAGCTAAGGGTATGGATGATCTTGGTTATGGAAAGGGTTACTTATATGCTCACGATTTCCCTGGCAATATAGTGGATCAGGAATATCTACCTGATAATATGAAGGACACTATTTATTATAAACCAACACAAAATGGATATGAGCTTAAAATCCATGATTGGATCCAAGCACGAAGGATTAAAAATAATGAGTAAAACAATCAATTTAGAAATATACCGATGAAGATAAAATATGTCGGTAGGATATAGAGGTGGCACTAATTGAAAAAAAGAATTCTCGCATGGATTGCATTAATAGTATTTTTAGTTCTCTTTGTAAATATTTTATTTTTCCATTACAGAACCACTGAAACTTTAGTGATTTTGTTGTTTTATGTGTTATTCTTAGTTCTTAAAAAACGCTCAGATAATGCGCAAAGAGAGGAACTGGCATATAGAGAGAATGAAAAATCAGAGGACGATAATGGTGAAAATAATGAAGTTACAATAGATGATGATAGCAATGCATGAAATATGTGGCATCACAAAAAACTTTTTAAAAAGGAATAGAAATATAAACATCGAATCTAATGTAAAATATAAAAAAATATAAGAATAATTCAATTAAGCCCTATAAGGCTTAATTTTTTTGGAATAAATGGGGGACTTGTTCAATATATTATAGAAGGATTGGGAGACCCGTTAATACAATGAAACAGAGGGGGATACGCCATGGAAAGAGATTACAGTATCTATGAAGATATAGCAACTAGGACAAATGGTGAGATTTATATTGGTGTTGTTGGTCCTGTTAGAACTGGGAAATCTACTTTTATAAAAAGATTTATGGAGGGATTAGTAATCCCAAATATCCAAAATCCTTATGAACGAGAACGTGCCATCGATGAAACACCGCAAAGTGGTTCGGGACGTACAATAATGACCACTGAGCCAAAATTTGTCCCTAACGAAGCAGTAATTATTGAGATGGAAGATAACGCAACAATGAATGTACGACTTGTAGATTGTGTAGGATACATGGTAAAAAGCGCATTGGGGTATATGGAGGGTGAAATGCCCAGAATGGTACATACACCATGGTTTGAAGATCCTATCCCATTTGAAGATGCAGCCGAAACAGGTACAAGAAAAGTGATAAGGGAGCATTCATCTATTGCTATAGCCATGACAAGTGATGGTTCCTTTACCAATGTACCCCGTGAAGAGTATGAAGAAGCAGAAGAAAAAGTAATAGCTGAGCTTGAAGAAAGTCAAAAGCCCTATATCATTATTTTGAATTCTGCATTTCCTGAACAATTTGAAGTTAGACAGATGGCAGAAAAGCTCACTGAAAAGTACCGTAAACCTGTTATACCAATGGACTGCTTAAACATGACAATAAGAGATATTCACTACGCAATGAAGACCATCCTATATGAGTTCCCTGTTCGTGAGGTGGCTGTGGACATTCCTAGATGGATTACACGTTTAGAGCCACAGCATTGGCTAAGAAACGATATCATCTGTGCGTTGCGTGAAGCCATGGTGGATAAGGCCTCTATAAGACATATAAATGATAATATTTGTATGTTAAATGAATATGATTTTGTGAAAAGCAGTAGAATATCTGAAATGCAGCTTGGCTGTGGAAGAATTAATTTAGAAGTTAATATGTCTGATGGCCTATTCTATCAAATTTTGAATGCTGAAACAGGGCTCAATATTGATGGAGAGCATGAATTGTTTGGTGTCCTTAAGGAATTATCAGGTATAAAGAATGAATACAAAAAGATAGAGTATGCATTGCATGAGGTTAAAACAAAGGGATATGGAGTTGTGACTCCGCAGCTTGATGAGCTTACCCTTGAGTCTCCTGAAATAATACGACAAGGCAATAGGTTCGGTGTAAGGCTTAGAGCAAGTGCTCCATCCATACATATGATACGTGCTGATATAGAAACAGAAATAGCACCTCTTGTTGGCTCGGAAAAGCAATCAGAGGAGCTAGTTACCTATCTTTTGAAAGAATTTGAAGACCAGCCTGATAAACTATGGGATTCTAATATATTTGGTAAATCATTATATGAACTCATTACCGAAGGGCTTCAAAACAAACTATATAAAATGCCTGAAGATGCTCAAATGAAACTACAGGAAACATTGCAAAGGATAATTAATGAAGGTAGTGGGGGGTTAATTTGTATTATTCTATAATAAACAACTAATTTAATTAAAAAAGCTACTGTTCACTCCATTAATATTTTGAGATGCTGCTGTGAACCGTAACTAAAGTAAGTTTAAAAACCCGGCTTGCCGGGTTTTTTCACTGTTTTATATACTCTCTAAGTGGTATACTATTAGTAGTTAAAAAGTTACCAAAGCAACTTTTACCAAAAACTTTCGCGATGTCACCTTTATATAAGCATATAACATCGCAAAATTCATTACTATGAAAGAGGGTATTTATTATGGATGATTCAAAAGTAAAGAGCAAAGGTCAAAAGCTAATGGAAAAACTCAGCTATAAAAGCGTAAATGCTTGGGGGAAGATTCCTGAAAGAGAAGAAATATTTAGTTACTGTGATGGTTATAAAGCGTTTTTAGATATTGGAAAAACCGAGCGCCAATGTGTGAAGGAAACAATTAAAAGAGCAGAAAAACAAGGTTATGAAAATATTGAAAAAATTATTGCAGAAGATCTTCCTTTAACTGCTGGCGACAAGGTCTATAGAAATATTAAAGACAAAGCAGTAATTTTAGCTATAATGGGGAAAAAGCCTCTTGATAAGGGAACAAGGATGGTTGGTGCACATGTTGATGCTCCAAGAATCGATATAAAGCAAAATCCACTATATGAGAATACCGACATGGCTTTTTTCAAGACACACTATTACGGTGGCATTAAAAAATATCACTGGCTTGCTATTCCACTGTCCCTACATGGCGTAGTGCTAAAGAAAAATGGCGAAGCAGTTGAGATTAGTATTGGTGAAGGTGAAAATGATCCTGTTTTTACAATTTCAGATCTTTTACCACATCTTGCGAAGGATCAGATGGATAAAAAAATGAGTGAAGCCATAAGAGCCGAATCGATGAATGCTTTAGTGGGTTCCATACCATATGATGATGAAGAAATTAGTGAAAAGGTTAAGCTTAATATACTGAATCTATTACATGAAAAATATGATATTGTTGAAGAGGACTTTTTCTCATCAGAGCTTGAATTAGTGCCTGCCTTTAAAGCAAAGGATGTTGGCTTTGACAGAAGTATGATAGGTGGCTATGGTCAAGACGACAGAGTTTGTGCATATACATCAATGACTGCACTTTTCGACATACAGGATCCAGAGTATACAGCATTATGCGTCCTTACAGATAAAGAGGAAATAGGTAGTGTAGGAAATACTGGAGCCGAATCTAGATTTTTAGAAGACTTTCTTGCCGATCTTTGTAGCTTAACATATGAGGACTATACAGATATTATGGTAAGACGTTGCCTAAACAATTCAATAATGCTATCTGCTGATGTAAATGCTGCATTTGATCCAAATTTTGAAGGAACGCATGACAAATACAATGCCGCATATCTTGGTAAGGGATTAGCAATTATGAAATATAGCGGTGCACGTGGAAAATCAGGCGCTTCCGATGCCCATGCAGAGCTTTTATCTAAAATTAGAAAAGTGTTTAATGAAAATGATGTAGCTTGGCATACCACTGAGCTTGGAGCTGTTGATAAGGGTGGCGGTGGAACCATAGCAATGTATATAGCAAACCTTGGCGTAGATGTTGTGGATTGCGGGGTTCCGGTTATATCCATGCATGCACCCTTTGAAGTAACCAGTAAGGTTGATGTGTATACAGCATATAGAGCCTATAAAGCATTTTTAAAAAAACTTGATTAAAGATGAGAAAAGATGCGAAAGTAATGCTTAGACAATAAAACATTTTCTATGAAACAAGTTTAAATTTTTATATTTGACGGTCTATGCCGATATATATCAAAAGAGAGCTAATTAATCTCATATGTTTTTGAGGGGGGATTGAAAAATGGATGCTTATACCAATAGGGTCCATAAGTTAAATGCTGCGCTAATGTGGGTTTTTGGATTAATACTTGCTGCTACAGCTTATATTAATGCTGGAATGACTAGAGCGCTGAAAACTTCTGTTATACTTTTCGGTACATGTATTGTTGTAACTGGAATAGTTTTTCTAAAATCAAAACACAACCTTTTAAAGTCCATAATTATTCCATTGTTACCTGCTCTAGGAAGCCTGTTTTATTCAATATCCCAAGGTGGGGTAGAGCGTATGTTTGTTGCTTATCTTCTTTGTGCTTGTTTTGCAGCAGTATATTTTAATTCGAAGGTTTTGGTGATTTACACCTCAGTTATCACCACAGCTATAGTAGCAACATATGCCATAAAGCCCGAAGCACTGCTTGGAGTTAATAATAGTTTTGGCGAGTTCTTACCACGAATGGGTATGTTTCTATGTGGTGTTGTGGCGCTATACTTTCTATCAAGATGGGGAAATGAACATTTAGACAATGCAAGAAATGAAAGTGAAAAAGCTTTAGTATTAAATAAAAATCTTACTAATGTTATGGAACAAGATCAATCTATTAGAGATACTGCAGATGTTATTAAGATAATCAGTGAATTGGGTCAAACACTTAAGGAGCAAATGTAGTTAATTGCGTCGAAGTGGACATTATAGATGTATTAGAACATAAAAGATTCTAATACATCTATTTTATATAATCCAATCTTACAATATTAATAAAGTTATATAACAATGTATTTACAGATCGCTTATGATGCCTGTTCTTTATTGCCAGTTATCGCCTAAGAGTGTATTATATATTTAGATTACCATTTCTATTTTAAGGTTATGACAATTATTCTTAGAATCATTTTAATGCCATAATAGCTCCGTATGTAAATTTTCTGTAGCTGCATGACAAGAATAATTTTTAAGAAATAAAATCAAACTAATTGGGTATGATTTCCGAAAGGAAGATTTGTATGAACTATATGAAAAAAAGTATTAGTATGTTAT
>DASRMZ010000129.1:0-2022 GCA_035647675.1 Thermoclostridium sp.
CGCTGTAAAAAGACTTGTTCTTTTCCCACGCCCGCCGTGCGTCCTCTTCATTGTCAAAATATCTAATGCTTGGACAGTAAGGCACATCACTTGTAATTACCCAAACAATTTTTTGCTCAATCATTGTTTTTTCTCCCCGCCCCATACTCCGCCGACGCCATTGATAGACAAGTCTTACACTTTTCAAACTCCGCCTGCTTATCGCCCTTAACTTCCACCCAGTCCGATTTTCTCGTTTCCCGCCCTATACTGTCGCATAAAACAATTATCGGACCATATTTTACTATCCTAACTAAATGAAGCCGCACACTGCCCTTATGCCTCCGCCACCTATACCGATTTGGTATTTTAACCGCCCCTGTCATTTTCGCTCCTTACTTGTCATCTTACTCTCCCTTAAAACTATATACTGGTTTTATAATATCTAAAACATCAATGGTGTCTCTGGTGGTTTCTATGATTTCTTCCATTGATTTATAAGCCTCTGGAGCTTCATCAAGAGTTCCTGCACTTACGGTGGTGCTATAAATATCTTTCATTGTATTTTCGAACTCTTCTAAAATCCCTGCTTTCCACCGTTACCTGCATTAACCTTTTATGTGCTTTTTTTATATCGCTCTCTACTTGTTCCAGCCTTAGTCTGCTTCGGTCTTTGGCAATCCCAAAGCCACAACCACCACCATCGGGTAAACTTGCACCCACACCAGCCTTTAATAGATAATACAATATGTGTGCCTGATGTATACTGTCTTTATATGAGCCTTCTCTGTATATATCTTTGTATTCATCAAAAATTGTCCTACTTATTAAGGTGTATTCAAAACTATCAATAAACTTTTTGGGATTATTTTTGATAACTTCAAATAAATTTATAAGATTATTATCTAAGTCATTTAACACTTCCCACCTACTAGGTTCTTTTGCAAACAACAACCAGCCTGCACCACCAAACACTTCCACGTACCCTTTATGTTCTGGGATAATTGGCAATAAAACATTCACCATTCTTGACTTCCCGCCCACCCACTTTATAGGGCTTTTCATTTTATAAAATCCCTCCTTCATATAATAAACATCATCTACTTGTAACACTCAGTAACTTCCCCATTGGTCAGCCATGGCCTTTGCTATACCTTTATAAGTTCTGCTCCTATTTTTCCATCTGTCGGGCCCAGGTGGCATTTTGTGTATTTTGGGTTCCCTGCCATCCACTATTTTAGTGGGTTTTAGTAGTGGTAAATTCTTCAGCCATAGACAAGTGGCCTTCGTTTCGCCATGTCCGAATTGCCATGGCTGTATTATTTGCTCAGGCTTCCTTATCTTTGTCGATATTACCGATATTGGATTTTCTAATGCTATTTTCTCTATTGGAAGATTCATCAAATATCTTACAAAGTCAAGTGCCTCCTCTTGTTCTTTTTTCTTGTATTTGAACCATCTAGCACCTGATACTGCTAAGTGAGTGCATGGAGGATGGCAAATTGCTAAGTCAAATTGTTTCCAGTACTCTACATTCAGCTCCAATATGTTTCCTTTATAGTGCTTACCTGCTATTTCGGTATCCAGCAGATCAAAGCTCATTGCATCGTGCCCTAATTTCCTAAACTCCTCCCTTACAATTCCACTAAACTCACATATTATTGCTATCTTCACTCAACCCACCTCCTTCACATTTATAACATATTGTGCAACTAATCTAACTCATCAAAGAAACTTCTCATTTTTAATGCTTCATCTTTTGTTATGCTTAACCGACACCAACCATCTTCCTCCAATTCATAAAGGATCTTGTTGCATAAATCCACCCAATGAGTTTTATATATTTCATTCTTTTGTCTTACTATGTCTAATTTTCTTTGCAATGTTATTGTGATTGTCATGCTATATCCACACCAACTATATTTGGAATAACTCTTTCACCTAAATCTGCAGTAAACCCAATAACACACCCTATTCCCGCGTGAACGTCGGGCATTATTCTTATTTTGCTGTCTGGAAAATATTTCGTCACCTCTCTTACTT
>DASRMZ010000130.1:0-10718 GCA_035647675.1 Thermoclostridium sp.
AAAGTTGAAAATACACACATTCAAAATGATACTTACAAAGAAAAATTGGTCATTGCAATGAGTTCTGGTCAGTTGTGTGTATTAACAATTAAAATTACACAAAAGAACTGTCGCCCTTTGTAAATTCTTGACTATTAAAGAAAAAGAAAATATGATATAAATTAAAGAGAGGGAAAATCTAGCATACAGGACATAAATGGTGAATATGAAAAAATACGTATATACCATCAATAAGCTGTTTAATAATGCTTCCATAAAAAATAAGATATTCATTTTCTTTACTGGCATACTATTGATCTCTTTTTCTACTTTTGGCTTTCTAACAATTAAAATTTCTAATCAAGCCATTGTGGAAAAAGCTACAAAGAATGCCGGAAGGGAATTGGCGCTAATTGAAAGAGGATTACTAAATTTAATCAATAATGCTGAAAATTATGTTAGAACTCTTTCAATAGATAACAGGCTACAAAGCCAACTTCAGCGCATTGAGGATCATCAATTGGGTTCAATTGATAATCTTGAGTTGGAAAAATCACTATCTTCGGCATCTAGTAATGTAGTAGAGCCCATAACCCACATAGCAGCGGCGAGCATCATATCCTCGAAGGGTAATATTTTTGAAATAGGGTATGTTGAAAATACAAGCATAGAGCAATACTTTACTCCTGATGTAATTGAAGCTATTAGACAAAGAAAGGTACCATGTTGGCTTGGGCTTATTAACATGCGATATAAATATGGCGGTCAAGAGGATGTATTTTCCATTGCTAAGCCCATTATTGGAATGGATACAGGTCATCATTTGGGAACTGTGGTTCTCTACTTAAAAGAAAAAGACTTAGCTTCGATGTATTTGGACGATATAGTAAACGAGAATGACAAATTTTATATTATTGATGAAAAAAAGATGATAATATCAACCCAGGATAAGGGGGAATTATATCAATCCTTTGATGAAAAGAAATATTTAGGGGAAAAAAAACTTGAGGATGTAACAAATATTCAAAGCTTTATTCACAGTATTGATGGGATACAGGTTTTAGTGACAGTTACATGCTTTGATAAATTAAATTGGAGTATTGTCAGTATTACACCATTGGATGAAATTACAAGCGAAAATAAAAACATAACAAAACTCATTGTTGTTTTTGGTATCATCTGTCTGTTCTTTGCCTTTGCAGCCTCATATATGCTGTCCTATAAAATTTCTAGGCCTATTTTGAAATTGGTTAATATTATGAATAAAATTCAATCTGGTGATATGAGTTTAAGAGCAAATTTTAAAGCAACAGATGAAATTGGGATGTTAGGGGCTGGATTCAACAGCCTTATGGATAGGATTAACCAGTTATTGGAGCAGATTTATATTGAGCAGAAATTGAAAAGAGAAAATGAATTTAAACTACTCCAATCTCAAATTAAACCCCATTTTCTATACAATACCCTTGAAACCATCATTTCATTTATTAAGTTAGACTTAAAGGATAAAGCCATGGCGACAGCAAAATCTCTTGCTGGGTTTTACCGAATATCATTAAGCAAGGGAGATGATATCATCACAATAAAAGATGAAATTCTCCTTATTGAAAACTATTTGTCCATACAAAAACTACGTTATGTGGAATACCTTGATTATAAAATTGAAATGGATGAAGAAGTTTATTCCTATCAGATTCCGAAATTGACATTACAACCCCTTGTGGAAAATTCTATTTATCACGGATTGAAGCAAAAAACCGATAAGGGAATGCTGGAAATAAGAGGATATCGAGAAGAAAATACTGTGAAAATTGAAGTAATTGATGATGGGGCTGGTATGGATGAAGAATTGATTGTTAGAATTCTTAACAAAGCATCAAATACCCATAAAAGTTCTGATTTTGGATTGCATAGCGTAAATTATAGGTTAAAGCTTTTGTACGGTGAGCAATATGGAATAAAAATTGAAAGTAAGCTCAATGAATATACAAAAGTTACGGTGATTTTACCGATTATTCCGAGAGGCATAGAGAGGTGAATATATTGAAGGTTATGATTGTCGATGATGAGTATTATTTCAGAGAAGCACTAAAGGTATCATTGGACTGGGAGAAAATTGGATTTACCATTTGCGGTGAGGCGAAAAATGGCAATGATGCTCTTAACAAAGTTGCGGAGCTAAACCCAGATATAGTTCTTGTGGATATAAACATGCCAGTTATGGATGGGTTGGAATTTGCCCACGAAGTCAGAAATAAAGGGTTTAGTTGCAAAATAGTAATATTAACCGGTCATAGTGAATTCCAATATGCAAAGCAAGCTCTACAGCTTGGCGTACACAATTATTTACTCAAACCTGTGAATGAAAAAGAGCTGATGGAAGCTTTATTTGATATAAAAAAAATCATTGAAAGAGAAAGGAATATCAAGATTGAATTTAACAAACTGAAAGAACAGGTGAAAAAAAGTATTCCTCTACTAAAGGAGAAGTTTCTTAATGAGTTGATACAGGGTAACTTGGTGCGCAATGAAAACAATATTGCCAATAGGATGGATTATCTAAACATTCAATTATCTTCAGCGTACTACCGGGTTGTTTCAATTGAAATTAATCACGAGGATGAATGGGATGATGAGGATAAACAGCTATGGAAATTTGCTGTTTCAAACGTTGCATGTGAAGTGTTGGAGGAATGCTTCCCCTATGAGGTATGCTACGATAACAACGATCTGATATGTATAATAGTCGGGGCAAATCAAAACAATCAAGAGGCACACCTTCTGCTTGAGAGTAGGCTAGAGGAAATTCGGTCTGTGGTTTCTAAGCATCTGGAGTTTACTATTACCATTGGGGTTGGAAATGAAAAGAAGGCATTACTAGATATTGCAGCATCGTATAAGGAGTCTTTAGTTGCTTTAAAAAACAAACTTACGCTGGGGCTGGACCGGGTTATTACATATTGTTCTGTTGAGGATTCGGAGATCAGAGTAAACTTGTTTACGGCAGGGGATAAAAATCGTTTAATAATATATATGAAAACGGGTGATACTAAAGAAGTAATGAACTTGACAAATCAAGTTTTTACAGAAATTAGTGAGGAAACCTTGAATCATGAAATACTCTATGTTATCTGTGTGGAAATGGTGTCGGCCTGCATGGAGTTTATCATTGAATCAGGTCTTTCTCTAAAAGATGTGCTCCCAAACAATATTCTTAATATTACCGAAGAGCTCCAGTCAAAGGGGACTATTCAAGAAATTAAGAAATGGGTGGAAAACATTTTCAAGGAAACTATGGAAGCAGCCTCAAAAAAGAGAAGCTCGAAAGCATATGTGCTTATTGATGGCGTTAAAACATATATTCATGAAAATTATGGTGATTACCGATTGAACATTGATGAGATTGCAAGAAACCTATACGTCAATTATTCGCATTTATGCTTTGTTTTCAAACGAGAAACCAGTATCACCATCAATGAATATTTGACTGAATTTAGAATGCAGAAGGCAAAAAAGCTTTTTGACACAGGCAGTGAACTGGTTCTTGATGTAGCAGGTAGAGTAGGATATTCGGATGCAAATTACTTTAGTAAATGTTTTAAAAAGTATTATGGAGTTGCTCCAAGTAAATATATAGAGAGTCTAGAACATCGCGAAGCACACTGATAATAATGGGTATATATTCCCAACATTATTCCTTGCACGCAAACAATATTCCCTTCAATACATAAAGTCATAAGTATACAATATAACCATAGCAGATTTGAAACCTTTCGAAAGGATTATCTGAAAATTGAAAAAATGAGGAGGCAAAAAAATGAATCGATTAACAAAACTAATGGTTCTTGCCATTGTAACGATCATGGTTGTTTCTTTGGTTGCATGTACAACCACACCCGCTCCAGGAAAACCTGGAGATAATGGTGGGGCGACTAGTGCACCCGATAAGCCAGCCGAAAAAGTTAAAATTAAATTCTTATCATTAAGTGCTGATGAGAACAGAAACAACATCCGTGAAGACTACATCAAGGTGAATGTTTCAAAAGATATGCCTAATGTGGAAGTTGAATACGATTTAGGCGGCGGCGGACAGGATTATGCCAATAAGCTAAAAGCCTACAATGCTTCTGGAGATATGCCAGATGTATGGTTCTCCGAGCAAAATCTTTCTGTCTTAGTTGTTGCTGCAGGAAATGCTTTGGATTTATATCCATACGTTAAAGGCTCTGATTTTGAGAAAAATATCAAAATGAAAGATCTTGTAGCTCCAGATCAGGATGGTAAGCTTTATTGTGTACAACCAGGTGCAGACCAATACTTCACACCAAGATTATTCTATCATAAGGATATTTTTGAACAGTACGATGTTGAACCTCCTAAGACTTTCGACGAACTAGTTACCCTTTGTGAGACATTAAAGGGTAAAGGCATTGTTCCAATGTCCATCGTTGGTAAAGATGGCTGGACTCCAAACTTGCATATGGTTCAAACCATGATTATGGCAGAAGATCCTCAGGTTGCGATTGATCTTACAAATAACAAGACCGACTTTAGTAACCCTGTAGTTAAAAATGCTTTGGGCAGAATTCAAAAATTGGTTCAAGTTGGTGCATTTGCTGACGGTGTTACCAATATCGATTATGGCCCAGCAATGGAAATGTATACATCCGATAAAGCTGCTATGTTGGCTATGTTTACTTGGGAGCTTGGTGGTTTAGAATCAGCAAGCCCTGATACTGACTTTATTCCTTGGCCTTCAGCTAGTGACTCAGTTGATCCTAATGGCATAATTCAATACTGGGGTGCTCCACTTAGTGGATATCTTGCATCTGCAAGTTCAAAAAACCCAGACGTAGCCGCTGAGTTTGCAATATTCTGTGCTGTACAGGATGCATTGTACTACAACATTGACCAAAAAGCGCCTACCATGTATGATACAGGCATAGAGATTGAAGGAATATCTCCATTACTACAAAAGAATCTGGATCAATTTGATGCAGCAGCCATTAAGGTTCCATCAATGTGGGCAGCTACATTTAATGCTCAGATGTCAGCAGAGTTTGCAACCGAAAACAGCAAACTTCTAACAGGACAATATTCACCAGATGAATATATTGGAGTAATCAATCCTATATGGGCAAAGAATTTTGAATAATTAGTTTAGTACAACGAAATTATAGACACATGAATACATCCCTATATGGGTAATCTCATATAGGGATGTTGAATGATAAGGTGATTAGGAATGAAAGATTATTTTAGCAACAAAATGGCAATATTCATATTTGCCTTTCCAGCATTGTTTTTATTTACGATTTTCGTTATTTTCCCTATATTTCCTGAGATTCTTATAAGCTTTCAAAAAAATGACGGATTTAGAAATATGGGCTATATCGGCTTTGAAAATTATACTAATGTATTACAGGATAAGACTTTCTGGAGAGCAAACTATAATACTATTGTTATTGTGATATTGTCCACATTTGTAGGTTTGCCAATTTCACTTATATTTGCTTTGACGATGGATAGACTTTCCGAGCCTATGAAAAGGTTTTTCAAAGCAAGCAGCGTGTTTCCAGCCGTACTTTCGGTAACGGTTATAGCACAAATGTGGATTGCCATTTATGAGCCGATGTGGGGGCTTTTAAACACTGTACTTAGAACATTTCATTTGGATAATTTGGCTCTGGCTTGGCTGTCTGACAGCCGAACAGTGGTTTTGGCGATTTCTGTTGCTTTTTTGTGGCAATATTTAGGATTGAATGCACTGCTTTTTTACACAGGTATTAAAGCTATTCCTAAGACTTACTATGAAGCAGCTATAATTGATGGAGCGGGATTTATAAGAACTAGTATTAAGATTACCATTCCTTTATTGCAGGATGTGACGAAGTATTTGCTTGTTCTTTCCATACTTGGAAGCATGTCGCAGTTCTCGCACGTCAGAATTATGACGGGCGGTGGACCTGGTGATTTTTCAAGAACTGTAATTTACCAATTGTATTATAAAGCATTTTCCGCCTCTGATTTTGGTCAGGGATGTGCGATTGCTATTATATTTGTAATTGAATGTTTAATATTGACATTTATTATCAACAGATTTGTTGCACGAGAAAAAATAGAGTTTTAGACAGGATGGTAGTTGCATTATGAATAAAAGAAAAACCAGAATACTGGTGAATACATTCATGATATTGATTGGCGTATCGTTCCTTTTCCCCATGTATTGGATGTTGAATATATCATTTAAGTCCAGAAGTGAAGTCTATGATAACCCATTTGGGTTACCTAGGGAATGGGTTTTTAATAATTATGCCGATGCATTGGAGAAATTTAATTTTTTGAGATATTTGTCCAATAGCCTAATCTATTCTGTTGGCACCATCCTTATTACAGTGTTTTTTGGAAGTATGCTAGCATATTGTATTAGCAGAATGGACTGGAAAAACAAAAACTTAGCATTAAGTTATATATCAATGGGGTTGATTATACCTGCACAGGTTGTTATCATTCCCTTGTTAATAATAAACCGTGATATAGGTTTAAAGGGAACACGTATGGGGCTTATTTTACCGTATTCGGCTTTTGCCCTATCCTCATGTGTACTCATGCTTTATGCTTTTTTTAGAAGCTTACCAAGGGAGCTTGAAGAAGCTGCTTGTATTGATGGGTGTACTATTTACCAAACCTATTTTAGAATTATATTACCCGTAATAAAACCCGCCATTGCCACTCAATGTGTTTTGATCTTTATGAATACATACAATGAATTTTTCCTTGCTTTTATTTTGGGAGCTGAGGACAGAATACGTCCATTAACGGTAGGTCTTTTAAATTTCTTTGTAAGCATTGGAGTCTCTCACTGGGGGCAGATAGGTGCTGCTATGATTATAACAAGCTTACCGACCATTATTGTATATATTTTAGGAAATGAACAAATTGAAAATGCGTTAACGGCAGGGGCAATCTTAAAATAGCAAATAATTCAGCTTGTTCAGGATTAGAGATTTATCGCACAAAATGCCGCAAATGAATGCGTGTTGAATTTATATAAACATAGTGATAATATTTAAATATTAATTGAACAGCATGCTTTTGCATGCTGTTCTCATTATCACTAATCTGCCAAAAATAATTCCAGTAACTGAATAGGGGGATACAAATGGGCAATCAACAAAAACCGTCTTTATTTGTTCGAATAACACCACAGTCTAAGAATATAACCAGGGTAGTTTATTCTTATGATAATGTAGAACCTGAAAAAAGTGCACTTATTGCCGAGAACTTCAAACCTCAGGCTGATTTGGGTTTAGAACTTTTTTATACTGAGGGAAATTGCATTTATTTCAAAGATAAGCATGGTGATGTGATTCTAAAAGAAATTGAACACAGCTTAACCAAAAAGGAAGTCTATAAATATATCATCGATGGCGAACCCATTATTAAAGAAAAACAAACAGCAAACGGGATAGTTACCTATATTGAAAATTCTAGAGAGGAATTAGCAGGTTACGCCTATGAGGGCAAGCTTACATTTTCTATAACTGAAGAAGAGGGAATATACGGGCTTGGTCAACATGAGGATGGTTTATTCAACTATAATGGTAAGAAAGAATATTTATATCAAACAAATATGAAAATATCTGTTCCATTTATCATTTCATCTAGGAATTATGGAATACTGTTGGATACCGAAGCTGCTGTTATTTACGACAGCAAATATGGTGAAATGACATTTACCATCGATACAACAAACCAAATCTCATATTACGTCATTACTGGAGAGAATTTTGAGGAAATCATCCAAGAGCTAAGACAATTGACAGGTAAAACACCAATGATGCCAAGATGGGCTTTTGGCTATATTCAATCTAAGGAACGATATAAAACATCAAATGAATTGATTAGTGTAGCAAAACAATTTAGAGAAGTAGGTATTCCGATAGATTGCATTGTACAGGATTGGTTTTCATGGGATGAGGGCTTATGGGGAGAAAAACGGGTTGATAAAAATAGATATCCAGATTTGAAGAGTCTGGTTGACACACTTCACAACGAAAATTTAAAGCTAATGGTATCCATATGGCCCAATATGGCAGAAGGAGGCAGCAACTATTTCGAAATGAAAGAAAAAGGAATGCTGTTGCCAAATTCAACAACCTATGATGCTTTTGACGAGGAGGCCCGGGCTATTTACTGGAAACAATGCAATGAGGAATGGTTTTCGTCAGGAATTGACGCATGGTGGTGCGATAATTCCGAACCCTTTTCTGATGCTGACTGGAATGGCGAAGAAAAACGACCCGAAGAGTTACGCTATCAGCTTATTGTGGAAGAATCAAAAAAACATATGGATTGGACACGAATAAATTCCTATGGGCTTTTCCATGCAAAAGGAATCTATGAAAACTGGCGTAAAACAAATAAGGAAAAGCGCGTTGTGAATCTTACTCGCTCATCTTATATCTCGGCACAAAAGTATGGAGCCATAGCGTGGTCTGGTGATGTTAGTGCTAATTGGTCCACATATAGAAATCAGATTGCAGAAGGAATTAAGTTTTGCATGAGTGGAATGCCATACTGGACACTAGATATCGGAGCTTTCTTCACAGTGAAGGATAAATGGGAGAATCGGGGTTGTGGTAATAGTGGTAACACAAATAAACTTTGGTTCTGGGACGGGGATTATAATGATGGCGTGGATGATCTTGGATATAGAGAGCTATATGTAAGGTGGTTGCAATATGGAGCATTTCTACCAATCTTTCGTTCTCACGGTACAGATACGCCTCGTGAGCCATGGAATTTTGGAAGCCCTGGAAGCATCTTTTATGACACCATTATTAAGTTTATCCAATTAAGATATCGTCTGCTCCCATATATATATTCTGTTTCTGCTGATGTTTACATCAATGATACAACCATGATGCGTAGTTTAATGTTTGACTTTAGCTATGATGAAAAAGTAAAAAATATAAGCGATAGTTTCATGTTTGGTAAAGCGTTTTTAGTTTGTCCTGTGACAGAGCCAATGTATTATGAAGCAAATAGTGTACCCTTATCTGACACCGAAAAGACCAAGAAGGTATATTTGCCTGAAGGTACTAAATGGTATGATTATTGGTCCAACGCTTCTTATGAGGGAGGACAGGAATTGATCTGTAAGGCAGAGTTGGACACAATGCCACTTTTCGTGAAAGCAGGCTCCATTGTTCCTGTATCCGAGCCCTTATTGTATGCAGATGAGAAGAAGGGGGAGGTGTCTGAGATCATTATTTATAGCGGGGCTGATGGAGAGTTTACGCTTTATAATGATCAGGGCGATAATTACTCATATGAAAAGGGCAACTTCGTCGCAATACCTTTAGTTTATAATGATAAAGAAAAAGCATTAACTTTTAAAAACGCTTTAGGACAATTTAAATACCAAGAGAGCTTCAATATAACAATAAAAGGGTGTGAACAACCCAAAACATTTGTTTTTAAATACAAAGGTAGGGAAGAAACCATCACCCTAAATTAAATTTTGAAATAGTAGGACATTCTTAATGAACGAAAAAGCTGTTGCTTAATTGTTATTGTTCACAGGTAACCTCTGCGGGAATGGCTTTTTTAGTTAATGCATTTGTGTTGAACTCTTAGATTTCTTATTTTATAATAATAATTGTAAGCTATGTAGAAATTGGGAATCAATGCACCTAAAATCATTACTAAGGTATTATCCATGAACAAAAGCGTGTTGGTAACGTTATTGTTAGAAGACTTTTGCGATGTAACGTCGCAAAATAGCCAAACAGGTGAGCTATGTACAAACTGTTGATTGTTGAAGATGAAAAGTGGGAACGTGAAGGCTTACTTGATTTTCTCAACTGGGAAGAGATGGGGATTGAAGTGGTAGGCTGTGCTTGCAACGGAGTGGAAGGTGAGAGAATAGCCAAGGCTTTACGACCACAAATTATTATTACGGACATAAGAATGCCAGTGCTAGACGGTATTCAGATGTCAAATAATATTAGATCTTTCCTTCCTGATACAAAGATTATAATGCTAACTGGATATGACGATTTTGAATATGCAAAACAAACATTTAGCTTTCAAGCATTTGCATACCTATTGAAGCCAGTTCAAAAGAAAGAAATTGTAGACATCATTGTAAATGTACTGGAAAAGCTTGAAGATGAAAAGAACCACCAAAAGAAGAAGACTGAACTTGAAAGCCAATATGTAGATTATTATCAAAAAAATTGTGATCACATGCTTGTTGATTATCTGTCCAATAAATTCGAATTAAAAGCTATTCAATCATTGCAGCCTTTAATAAAACTAAAAGCACCTGGGAAAAAGGTTGTTGCTATTATCTATTTTTGTTTGAACTCAGCTATATCCAATAAAAAACAAGATTTTCAGAATGTTTTCTTGAATACAATGAAATCATTTAATCATATGTTGGGGGAAACAGGGATTGCTGCTTCATGTGGTGAATTACCAGAAGAAGCGGTTCTATGTATGCAGGCACCTTCTACTAGGAGGGAACTGGAAAATATATTACTAAATATAATGCAGGAATTCAGAGCAAAAACAGGAGTTCAGTGTATTGCAGGAATTGGTGCAGTTGTGGACGGTCTTGAATTAACACCCAGATCCTATGCACAGGCTCGAGAAGCAATTGGCTTCAGATTTTTGGCAAGCTACGGGGAGCTTATCTTTTACAGTAGTATTTCTTATACTGAATGTAGGAA
>DASRMZ010000131.1:0-4025 GCA_035647675.1 Thermoclostridium sp.
GGAATGATTAAAGCTAATGAAGACTTTTGCGATGTAATCTAAATATATAGAAGATGTATAATATATGATGCAAGGCTTTCAAACATACCACAATATATTGTGCATCGGTAAATGAAATATGCAACATTGCAAAATGACCTACTGATATTTAATATTCGGATTTTCTATTGAGCAACGAAAGGCGTGTAGATGTAACAATATGAAAAACATTATTGACTATGTAGCCCAGGAATATGAAAATTTTTTTGATAAAACATTTAACACGGTTGACAGTCTTGTGTTATCACAATTTGCATATCTTAATTTTGATGGTCTGGTACCTAATATATCAGATTTATCAAGGCCAGTTAAAATAGGCGAGATAACGCTAAAAGAAAACCATAATAATTTAACTAAAGGAATTCGAGACAGTGTAAGCAATCTAAAGCTTATACAAGCTCTTGCAAATAGCCCAAGGTTTAGCAATGTCGAAATAACCTTTTATGTAAATAAAACAGATTTCCACGTAGAAAAGCAATTTTCAGCCATTACATATTTGCTGGAGGATGGTACTGCATATATCGCTTTTCGTGGAACTGACTCTTCCTTTGTTGGTTGGAAGGAGGATTTTAATATGGCATTTATTAGCCCCATTCCATCCCAGGAAGAAGGGGTAAAGTATGTAAATGCTGTGGCTAAAATGACTTTTTGTGATTTGAAAATTGGTGGACATTCTAAGGGTGGTAATATTGCAGTTTATTCTGCGATAAAATGTAATGAATTAATTAAAGGTAGGATTACACATATTTTTAGTCATGATGGTCCTGGATTTAATGATGAGATTTTTCTAAGTCAAGAATATCTAAGCATGAAGGAACGAATATACAAAACCATACCACAATCAGCCATCATTGGCATGCTTATGCAAAATCAAGAAAAATATACTGTAGTAAAGAGCAACCGTTTCTGGTTTATGCAGCACGATCCTTTTTCCTGGTTAATTAATGGTTGTGAGTTCCACAATGTCAAAACAGTTAATAGCGGTGCATTATTTATGAATAAAACCTTGAACAATTGGATTAGCTCAATAGATGATAGCAAGCGTGAATTGTTTGCTGATACCCTTTATCATGTCATGAAAGCATCAGGAGCATTATCATTTTATGATCTAACAGTTGACTGGTTTAAAAAAACCGTTGCTATAATTGGAGCTATTAAAGATATTGATGATGAAACAAGGAGTTTTATCTTAAAAACAATTGGTTCTCTTTTTGTCTTTGCAATTAAAAATTTACGCGTCATTCGCTGGGAAAGCTCACGCGAGCTAATGATTAAATAATTAGCATCGCAAAATGCCTTACAGGTATTAGCTGTAGAATATGTGGTGTCAAATTCTCATACATACCTCAACATATTGTACAGCTGCATGCAAAATGCTCAAATAAAATAAGAGGCCGTAGATAAATGTTTATCTAACGACCTCTTATTTAGAAATATTAAGATGTTCACTTAATACTAATAAACATAAATCATTTGTCCAGATTTTAATGCAAGCGGTTTTGACCACAGCCATTTGTTTGTCGCACTATTATCAAAAAAGTATAACGCACCGTTTGTAGGATCTTTACCCGTTAGTGCATCATAAGCTGCTTTTGTGGCTTCTGATGATGCTCTTTTATTTATCATCCCATTTTCCACTGGAGTAAACTGATAATATTTGTTCGATTTTTCATAAATAACTCCACTTATAGTGTTTGGAAAGCGAGAATCCTTTACACGGTTTACAACAACAGCCCCAACGCCTACCTTCGCAGTATATGGTTGATTGTCTGCTTCCGCTGTTATAAGCCTTGCGAGGAGGTCAACGTCGCTTTGGGTATACGGTATCACAGATTTACTTGTGGTGACCGGATTTGGCGAAGGTGTATTGCCAAAAGAATTAGGGATTATAAGGCCTTGACCTACATAAATCATATCATCCCATTTGCCATTTGCTGCCCTTAACGAATTAAGCGAAATACCATATTTTTTTGAAATAAGGTATAAGGTATCTCCACCTTGCACTGTGTAGACATCAGCAGTGACATTAAGCTTCTGTCCTGGATAGATTACCGTGCTATTTAAACCATTTTGATTCATGATTGTACTTGCCGTTGTGCCGAAAAGTTGTCCAATATTGTAAAGAGAATCACCCTTTACTACATAATATGGTGCTGCACCGGCGAGGTTTGGAATTAAAGATAGTAATGCTAATAGAGCTAAGAAAAATTTAATTTTCCTTTTCATGCTTTTCCTCCTTATTAGCCTCCGAGGTTAGTTGACGGGTTTGGGCGAGAGGTGCCCATTTTTATAAAAAATTCACCCCAAAAAAAATATCCCCCGTATTCCTATTAAGGAAATTCGGCATTTGTTTTATGCCGCCTATTGTAGCAGAGGGCTTATGTTATGTAAACAAGTAAAAAATGGGTAAGGAAGAAGTTGATTTATCCTTGCAGAGCATTTTATTAATTAACAAATTGTTCATATTGGTGTAAAATATTTTAGGTAAAATACTAATATAGTTTGAAATAACTAACAAAGCTTAATACTTATAAACTCTATAATAAATATAAATTTAGAAAGGAGAGATTATTGTGAGTGAGTTTAAGCATTATGAAAACAACAATCCATACTCGTACCAGGGGTATTCAAAAGAGCAGAAGGATGCTCAACAAATAGCCCCCAAACCGGATTACAACTATTATACCTCTCAGAATCAAAATGAATCTGATGAATTGAAGACATCCTCTTTTTACTCAGAGCGCTACCAAAAGCCACGTAAGAGTAAACTTAGAGATATGATATTACCTCTTTTAATTGTTGCTCTTTTAAGCTCTGTAATTGGAGGGGGGTTGGTTGGAGCCTGGTTTCAATTTGGTGCTCCAGCTGTAGCAGAAAAAAACCATCTACCAAACAATGGAAACGCTTTGACGCATACAACTAAGCAAATTGAAATTATTAGTAGTACTGAGTCTCCTGCAACAGCAATTGCAGAAAAGGTCAGTCCTTCAATAGTGGGTATACAGGTTAATTATGTTACAAGCAACCTATGGTTTGGCTCCCAGCAAGCCAGTGGTTCAGGTTCAGGCATTATTATTAGAAGTGATGGGTATATTCTTACCAATAATCATGTTGTTGAAGCAGCAATCGAATCAGGTAATAGAGTTACACAGGGTTCTTCAATACAGATTATACTACCTAACCAAATGGACAAGTCATACGATGCAACTATTGTTGGAAGGGATGAAAGAACGGATATTGCTATTCTTAAGGTAAACCTATCTGAACTGCCTGCTGTTGATATTGGAAATTCAGATGATGTTAAGGTGGGAGAGTTGGCTATAGCAATAGGCAACCCCGCAGGACTGGAATTTATGGGTTCTGTTACACAGGGTATAATAAGCGGTGTAAACCGTCAAATACAGCTTGGAGCTGGTAAACCACTGAAGGTTTTACAAACAGATGCAGCAATTAACCCTGGAAACAGTGGTGGCGCTTTAGTTAACTCAAACGGTGAAGTAATTGGTGTTAACACCGTGAAAATTGGAGGCTCTAATTTTGAAGGTTTAGGATTTGCAATACCCATTAATACAGCAATTGAAATAGCAGACAACTTGATAGCAGATGGATACGTCAAGGGGCGTCCTCAACTAGGTGTATCAATAGATACAAGGTTTAATCAAGAGTGGGCAGATCAACTAGGGGTTCCCATGGGCTTATTAGTTGGTGATGTATTTCCGTTAACTTCAGCATATAATGCTGGTGTGAAAACGGGAGACATAATAACTGAATTTAACGGAGAAGCCGTTACATCCTTTGATGAGCTTGAAGAGGAAAAAAACAAATATTTAGCCGGTGACACTATAACTTTAAAAGTATATCGTATAGAGGGCTCGGATGTTTCCAAGGGAAAATATTTGGAGCTAGATCTTGTTCTTGGAGAAGACAAAGGATAATTAATTTTTTAAAACATTCAATAATAAAAAAGAACGATGCTGTTATATAAT
>DASRMZ010000132.1:0-3369 GCA_035647675.1 Thermoclostridium sp.
GTTTTGAGCTAAGATATTTAATTCTAAGAAAAGTAGCGCTACTCAAGCCCGTCTTTAAACATCAACGCCTTTATCTTTTAGGAAAAATCAATATTTATAAAGTGACGGAATTAGGCGCAAATAATATTATTAATCCTACTAGCAATCTTTTATGTCTACAAGAACAATATCTTCACCTATTTTCTTTATATCCTTCCACGGAATCACCATTTCCTCAATTCTTCCAAATAAACGAAAAAACGACCACCTTCCAGGTAGGATTAACGAGACAATCCTTCCTGTTTCAAGACTAAATTCTACATCCTTTACAAACCCCAACCTCTTTCCATCTGTAATATTAATTACTTCTTTTTGCCTTAAATCAGCTATTCTACTAACACTTGAATTTGGGGGCTGTATTTCCGTTCTTTCAAAACTGTTACATCGATGAAGCATAATTCCACCTACAAAACATGATCCTATTTCAAATTTATTCATATTAAAGGGAAGTAAGAACATCTCACTTCCCTTTGGTATAATATATTCATGTGTTTTTGCTCTCAAGTATCTATTCTATACATATTTACGCATATGCTTAAGTGCAGCCTTTTCAAGCCTTGAAACCTGTGCCTGAGAAATTCCAATCTCACCAGCTACTTCCATTTGCGTTCTGCCTTTGAAGAATCTAAGATCAACAATTCTTTTTTCACGTTCAGTTAATCTTGAAATAGCTTCACTTATAGATATGTTTTCCATCCAGTACTCGTCATTGTTCTTTTCATCACGAACCTGATCCATTACAAAAATTGCATCCCCTCCATCATGATAAACTGATTCAAACAAAGATATTGGCTCTTGTATTGCATCAAGGGCTAAGATAACATCTTCTCTCGGAATATCCATTTCTTCAGCTATTTCTGATATAGAGGGATCACGCGATAATTTATTTGTTAAACTTTCCTTTGCTTGCAATGCTTTATATGCAACATCCTTTAGAGAACGACTAACACGAATGGAATTATTATCTCTTAAATATCTTCTTATTTCCCCTATAATCATGGGTACCGCATACGTAGAAAACTTGACATTTTGGGACAAGTCGAAATTGTCTATGGCTTTAATCAATCCTATGCATCCAACCTGGAAAAGATCATCCACATGCTCCCCTCTGTTGTTGAACCTTTTTATAACGCTTAGCACCAACCTCAGATTTCCATGTATGAATTCCTCACGTGCTTCTTTGTCACCCTTTTTTATTTTTATAAATAGCTCATCTTTTTGCTTATTGGTTAATATAGGAAGTTTAGATGTGTTAACTCCGCATATTTCCACTTTGTTGTTCAAAATGACACCTCCCATTTGCTGAATAATTTGATACTCCTAATATCATTTTTTCCTTTGAGGTGCCAAATATACCGATTTTAAACTTTGAAAATATCTACTAAACCCCTTGACATGTCTTTGACAAAGAATTCAGTTGCTTAACAAGGCTTATTAAATCTTATTTTTTATTATTCTTGGAAATATTATTGTCCGCTTATTTCCATGCATTTCCACCTATAGCATTCTACTAATTTCCTTTCGCAATCGACCTAGAATCTTTTTTTCCAGCCTTGAAATATAGGACTGCGATATACCAAGCATATCAGCTACTTCCTTTTGCGTTTTTTCTTTTTGATTGTTTAGTCCAAATCTCATCTCCATTATCTTCTTTTCTCTTCGGCTAAGTTTCATCATGGCGGTAGCTAACAATTCCCTATCAATCTCGTCATCAAGATTTTTTTGTATAAGATCACTCTCTGTACCTAAGATGTCAGAAAGAAGCAATTCATTTCCATCCCAATCTACATTTAGTGGTTCATCAATGGAAACCTCGGAACGCAATCTGCTGTTTTTTCTTAGAAACATTAATATTTCATTTTCAATGCATCTTGATGCATATGTAGCAAGCTTTATATTGCGCTCTGGGTTATATGTATTAATTGCTTTAATAAGACCTATGGTTCCTATTGATGTTAAATCTTCAATATCCATACCAGTATTTTCAAACTTCCTTGCAATATATACTACAAGTCTTAAATTGCGTTCTATTAAAGTTTTCTTAACAGAAAAGCCTTGATGTGGTAACTTTTTGAGCAATACTGCTTCCTCTTCACTTGTCAGGGGTGGCGGTAGAGCTTCACTACCACCTACGTAGTGTATTTCCTTTTTAAACCCACTAATTACCTGACTTATCAATTCAATTATTCTTGCTTTAAAAAAGTTTGTGTGCTTCATTCTAATCCCTTCCTATCGTTTTTTATGGAGGGCTTTTGCGATGTGACATAAAAAAATATTTGCTATACAATATGTGGTTATTGTACAGCGGTACGTAAAATATGTAACATCGCACAATGCCCTATGGACTATTGTTTATGCTGAAACCAATTCAGGGCTTATAATAGCTCGGTATTGATCTGCAGAGGAAAGCCTATTATGGCTAATGCATACAACAACTTGAGTACGCTCAAAGTGCAATTCTTCCTTTTCTATGCTAATACTATCAGGCTTAAATCCAGCCAACATACCATTTTTTGTTCCAATAGCGTTAAATGGTATTAATCTGATTCTTTTTATCCAATCTGAGCTGCCGTCTAAACTCCCCTCTCCTATTTGGGTCCAATTTTTCAACCAATTGATCATATCAGCGGGCAACAACTCCTTTAAACTCTCCAGCTCCGCTATCATAACTGGGCATTGCGAAACTGGATCTGTTAAAGAATTGCCTGTGTCAATTAAAGCCTGAAGACATATCGTTCTATCCCCCAAATGAATATAGGTGTTCACAATATATGCGTCCTTTTCAATGCGTTTTCTAAACAAGTCGGTAAAAGCGCGCACCATCAAAAATCCAAACAGCAAAGTCAATATCAAAAGCAAGCCATCGCTTTTCATTTCATTGTAAAATTCCCCGTTTTTAAAATAGATTCCTTGATTTAGAGCGCTCATTAAGGCATATCCTGCCCCAGCAAATATAAATGAGGAGATATAGAAGGATAATAAAGATTTTAACCAAGTTTTTAATTTATGACTTGGAAATGCTATAGCCACCATTAGCGCTGAAAGTAATACCTTTCCACCCACTGTATAAAGAGATTTAATTTGAGGACACAATAGCATAACCACCAGATAAATTGCTCCAACAGTGGCAGATATAAATTTGCGCAGCACTGTTGAATAACCGCCTGACAGTTTTTCTGTCACTAATAAAACACCGTAATTAACAATGACATTTTCAAAAAATAATAAATCTATGTAAATTGACATAATCACACCCCTTGATATGGAATCCTTATAGTTAGTATATTTCGTTAAGGTGCATACATCCCCTCTTATCACCTATATGCAGTC
>DASRMZ010000133.1:0-2455 GCA_035647675.1 Thermoclostridium sp.
ATCGAACCACCGACACGAGGATTTTCAGTCCTCTGCTCTACCGACTGAGCTATCTGGGCATATGGCGACCCGGAAGGGACTCGAACCCTCGGCCTCTAGCGTGACAGGCTAGCGTTCTAAACCGACTGAACTACCGGGCCATATGCGTAGTATTAAACTGTTTAAAAATAATGGTGGGCACAATAGGGCTCGAACCTATGACCCCCTGCTTGTAAGGCAGGTGCTCTCCCAGCTGAGCTATGCGCCCATCATTAAGCACTGTTTTCGTGCGGCTTAATCAGTATACAAAATATTAAGAAAATTGTCAAGCCGTTTTGCCTAAGATTGTGTTAAATTGTCGTCAGTAATTTTATCTAACGTCTCGAGAAGTTATTTAAATTCATTAGGTTTCTTATCCGTTAACTTAAACCAATATCTTATAGCATCAACTATTCTTGCTGAAGCATGCCCATCCCCATACGGATTAACACTTTGAGCCATCTTTGTGTAGTCATCGGTAATGCTTAAAAGCTTTGATGTCTGTTCAACAATCGTGTCCCTATCCGTACCGATAATCTTTACCGTTCCGGCTGTAACTGCTTCAGGACGTTCTGTTTCATTTCTCATAACAAGAACAGGTTTACCAAGAGAAGGTGCTTCTTCCTGTAAGCCGCCCGAGTCTGTAAGAACTAAATAAGATCGCGATAACATATTGTGCATATCCTGAACCTGCAATGGGTCAAGTAGGTGCACTTGTGGTATATCCCCAAGGATTTGTTTTACTGGTTCTTGAACCTGTGGGTTTAAGTGTACTGGCCAAACTATTTCTATATCATCGTACTTTACAATAATCTCCTTTAGAGCAAAGCAAATGTCTTTTAGCGGTTCACCAAGGTTTTCTCTTCTATGCGCTTCAACGGCAATTACCCTTCTACCATTAAAATCAATTTTCTTTAAATCTTCGTTTTTAAAGCTATACTCCTGTGAAACAGTAGATTTAAGTGCATCAATAACGGTGTTTCCAGTAATATATATAAGCTCTGGGTTAATTCCTTCATTTATGAGGTTGTTATAATTTGCTTTTGTAGGAGAAAAATAAACATCAGCTATACAGGTAGTAAGCCTTCTATTCATCTCTTCAGGGTATGGGAAATACTTATCATACGTTCTAAGGCCTGCCTCCACATGGCCAACAGATACTTGGGAGTAAAATGCCGCTAAGGATGCAGCAAAGGTTGTGGTGGTGTCGCCGTGAACCAAAACCATATCGGGTTTTAATTCTGAAATAACCTGTTCAACGCCTCCTAGAACTAAGTTTGTAATTCCCGATAGCGTCTGTCTGTCCTTCATTATATCTAAATCATAATCGGGTGTTATTTTGAAAATATCCAGCACTTGATCTAACATTTGCCTATGCTGTGCTGTTACACATACTTTAGATTCAAGGTCTGCCGAGTTAGCAATAGCCTTAACAAGAGGAGCCATTTTTATGGCTTCAGGCCTTGTCCCGAATATTGTTAATATTACTGGTTTTTTCATTGTTTATTCTCCATAAAATAATTAGTTATCTATAATTTATTCTCGTGTGTCCTACAGCTTTAGATCTGACTGTGTGGACAGAGGGCTATCTTTTCAACTTTTTTATTCTTGTAGATTCATTTTCGTTGCGTATTTCTGCGCCCACCCTAAGATTTTTCGGTCTGACTGCGTGGATAGGGAGCTGTCTTTTCAACTGTCTTATCCTTAGCCGATTCATCTTCTAATGCATCTTCAGATGTTGGAACATTTTGCTTACTGCCAACAATTACACCTAAATACCTTGCACCACCTATAACAAAAACCGATATGATAACTACAAGAATTATTGCAGGTAACAAGCCTTTATTAGCAAGAAGTATTGATACAATGCCTAATGCAGCGCTGACAACATACAATATTGTTACCGAATACTTTTGGGATATTCCCATATCAACCAGCCTATGATGAATATGACCTCTGTCACCTTCGCCAATTGGTTTTTTGCTTAGAACTCTTCTTACTATAGCATAGAGTGTGTCAAATATTGGAAATGCCAATGCGACAAGTGAGACAACCATTGTCAATGCTGTATACGCTTTTGTGGCACCTTCGATGGATATAACAGCTAATACAAAGCCCAGAAAATATGCTCCCGTAGACCCAATAAATATTTTTGCAGGATTGAAATTGTATGGTAGAAACCCCATAATTGAGCCAGCCAATGCGACATACAATACTGCAAAAACAACGTGAACGTCCGGAGCCATCATAACTGAAACAACAAATAGCGATAACGCTGCTATAGCTGCTACCCCTGCAGCAAGTCCATCAAGCCCATCTATTAAATTTATTGCATTTGTAATTCCAACAATCCACAAAATAGAAAATATAATGGATATTGTATCATCAATGCTTATATATCTTATATCTTTAAAGGAAATGGTAATATACTTTATTT
>DASRMZ010000134.1:0-5809 GCA_035647675.1 Thermoclostridium sp.
CAATAGTACCGTCAAACCCCTGTTAATACTTCCCGTTGTTTTATGGTCTACAATAACTTTTGAACTGCTAACTCTTTGTACTACTGCTCGCATATAGTCCTCCGGTTTTTATTATTAAGGTTACATCGCAAAAGCTTTTACTGATTGCTTCTTGATATTTCAAATACATCGGGAACTCTTCTAATCTTTTTAATAATATTGTCTAACTGGTCAGTATCTGTTATCTCAACTGTTAAGTTCATTATAGCAACATTGTCCTTTGTGGTTCTAGCATTAATGGCTTTTAGTGGAATCCCTGAATCACCTATTAAATTTGTTATTTCCATTAATAGATGAGTTCTATCATATGCTTTTACAACTAATTCTGCTTGATATGATACAGCCTTGGCATCATGCCAGCGTACATCTATCAGCCTCATGGATTCGTCTTCTCCACTTAATGAATTTACAATATTAATACAATCTTTTCTATGGACTGACACACCCCTCCCCCTAGTAATATATCCTATAATATCATCGCCAGGAACCGGGTTGCAGCATTTTGAAAGTCTCACAAGGCAATTCTCTATCCCCTTAACTATTACACCTGTTTCGGTATTGTGTCTTTCCTTTTTCGTTTTCTCCTTACTTTTCTGCTTTTCAACATTAAGAATAAGGTTTTGTTCTTCAACTGGTAGAGTTTTGCGATATTCCTCTTTTAATCTTGACACTACTTTTCTGCTTGTGATCGCATCCAGCCCAATGGCTGCATATACTTCATCAATGCCATGGAAATTGTATTTTTTAAAGGCTGAGTCAATCAAATCTTGTTTTAAAATTTGGTGAGCACTAATTCTATGTTTTTTTACCTCTTTTTCAAATAATTCTTTTCCACGTTCAATATTCTCTTCTCTCTTTTCCTTCTTAAACCATTGATTTATTTTGTTTCTTGCCTGAGAGGTTTTAACTCTTTTTAGCCAGTCCCGACTTGGACCTCTACTTGCTGATGAGGTAACAACTTCAACAATATCACCGTTTCTTAGTTCATAATCTAGGCTTTCTAATTTTCCATTTATTTTGCCACCTATCATTTTGTTGCCTATATCACTATGAATTGAATAAGCAAAATCAATGGGTGTAGAACCTGCTTTAAGACTTTTCACATCACCCTTCGGCGTGAATACAAAAACCTCATCTGTAAAAAGATCAATTTTAAGATTTTCTAAAAATTCATCGGGATCAGTTGTATCCTTTTGCCAATCTAATAGCTGTCTTAACCATGTTAATTTATCACTAAGATCACCGTCTTGCTTGCCACCCTCTTTATATTTCCAGTGAGCAGCTATACCCACCTCGGACACCCTGTGCATCTCCCATGTACGAATTTGCACTTCAAAGGGGACTCCTTCAGTACCTATAAGCGTCGAATGCAGTGATTGATACATATTGGGCTTAGGCATGGAGATATAGTCTTTAAAACGCCCTGGCATGGGTTTATAAAGCTCGTGTACAAGCCCTAAGACTGCATAACAATCTTTAACTGAATCAACAATCACGCGAATTGCAAATAAATCGTAGATTTGATCCAGTTCCTTATCCTGCCTTTTCATCTTGCTGTATATGCTGTATAAATGCTTTGGACGTCCTTCTATAAATATGTTTATGTTCAATTCCTTTGATTTCTTTGAAACATTTTCAACTATTTGAGAAATGTATTCTTCACGTTCTTTTCGTTTTTGAGATATATTTTCTACAAGATCGTAATACTCTTTTCCATGTAAATATCTGAAGCTTAAATCCTCAAGCTCCCATTTTATTCTATAAATTCCAAGACGATGTGCCAGTGGTGCATAAATATCCATAGTTTCACGAGCTATTTCTTTTTGCTTTTCAACTTGCTTAAAGTTTAGAGTTCGCATATTATGTAGCCTGTCTGCAAGCTTTATAATAATAACACGTATATCCTTAGACATAGCTAAAAACATTTTTCTTAAGTTTTCAGCTTGAATTTCCTGCTTATTTGTATATGGTATTTTGGCAAGCTTTGTCACTCCATCTACAAGATTTGCTATTTTATTTCCAAAATGCTTAACAGTTTTTTCATACGTAAAGGAAGTATCTTCAACGGTGTCATGCAACATTCCTGCAACTATAGTAGTTGTATCCATTTCCATTTCAGCAAGAATATAAGCCACGTGCAAAGGATGCATCACAAAGGGTTCACCTGAGCATCTTTTTTGCCCCTCATGAGCTTTGCAGGCAAACATAAAGGCTTTATCAAGAAGAGCCCAATCATAGTCCTTCCCTATTGATTTAAGTTCAGCTATGAGCTTACTGTATACTTCATTCATGAAATCACCGTCATTTTTATACCGCCTACTGTAAACTACTAATAAAAGAAAGAATTTTGGAATTAGAAAGGGATGTTCTTTCAGTTTTATCCGGCAACTTTATCTCACAATCTCCCTTACTAGTTCGTGAAAAGTTAATTACGCCTAGCTCGCTAAGCACCAAAAAACCTAATATTACTTTAAAACAGTTCAAGCTTGACAACCTGTTACTAAGCTGTTGTGTAAGCTCTAGCAACTGACTTGTCGTTAATATGCATTTACCAGCTTCAAGAAGATGCTTATATATTACACCTAATTCCTGTCGGGTAACATTAATATCTTCATAGTCAATTTGAAAATTATTAACACTATTATAAATGCATTCCTTGTTATTATCAAGATATTCAAACTTTTCAGCCATTTCAAGCATTATTATGTTCTTTTTAACCTCTTGTTCGGGTAGCCTTATTGCTTTAACAAACAGTTGGACATTTTTTTTGCCCATATACTCGTTAATGCCTACTTCGCATATTAAATCTATTCTATTATTTATATTTAACAATTGTTCCATATTAGCCATTCTAAATGCTATTGCGGACAATTGACTGTCTCCATTTTTCAAGGTAAGTTTTAAATGGGTTTTGTCAAAGCCTACTGCTCTACTTTCAATGATTTCGACATCTTTAACTCTAAAAAGAGGTTTTGGATTTCCTGCACCAAAAGGAGCCATCGCCATTAAGTAATTAGCTGCATCAATACTAATCTCACTTATTTGTATATCGGCATCAACTACAATCTTAGGCTTTAAAACAGTATCCTTCAATACAATTTTAGCATATTCATTTATTCTCTCTCTAAACTTATTAATATTTGATTTATGTATAGTAAATCCACCTGCTTGTTCATGACCGCCATATTTTAAAAGTAAATCTTTGCAGTATTCCATGCCTTCATATATGCTAAAACCTTCAATGCTTCTTGCAGAACAGGTTGCTAATTCATCAGAAACGGATATAACAAAACATGGCTTATGAAAAAACTCAACAAGCATGGAGGATACAATTCCGATAACCCCCTGATGCCATCCATCTCCGGATACAACTAAAACCCTTTCGTCAGCATAAGTCGTGTCACTTTTGACTGTTTCTAAGGCTTTTTGATAAATATCCGATTGAATATTTTGGCGTAAATTATTTTCCTCAAATAACTCCTTTGCCATTTCTTCACTAAATAATAAATCCTGTGAAGTAAATAGCTTTACCGCTCTTGATGCATCACCCATTCTTCCTGCTGCATTTATTCTTGGAGCTACTGTAAATGCAAGTCTATAGGCATCTATTCTTTCATCCTTCAGCTGTGCAGTATCTAAAAGCATTTTTATTCCTAAATTCGGTGACCTATTTATTTTCTTCAGTCCTGTGCTAACTATGACACGGTTTTCATCAGTTAATTCAACAATATCTGCAATAGTACCCAAACATGCCAAATCAATGTAATTTAAGTATTCGTTACCCATTTCAAGCTTACAACACAATGCCTGTATGAGTTTAAACGCCACTCCTGCGCCACACAGCTTATCAAAGGGATATTCAGTATGCGGTAAATGTGGATTAATTATTGCAATCGCCTTAGGTAAGTTTTCAGCATTCGGTTGGTGGTGATCTGTAATGATGATATCCATTTTGTGACCTTTAACCGACAATTGATTATAAATTTTGTCAATGACATCCTTTGCTGAAACACCGCAATCTACCGTAATCATGAGATCAAAGAAATTATCATTTAAATAATCCACAAATTTATTAGATATTCCATATCCCTCATCCACTCTATCGGGAATATAGAATGAAACATTGATACCGATAGATTTAAAAAACGTATATAAAATGGATGTGGCAGTTATTCCATCCACATCATAATCTCCATATATGATTACATTTTCGCTGTTTTGCTTTGCTTTTATTATTCGTGCTACGGCAACATCCATATCTGGAAGCTGCATTGGATCGTGTAGACTATTTATAGATGGCTTAAGAAATGTTTTAATACACTCTACATCTGTCAAGCCGCGTTTAGCAAGCACATTTGAAAGAATTGCTGGAAGTTTTAGTTTATCTGATATATTTTTTGCATTTAGATGTTCAGAATCTCTCACTTCCCAAATAACTTGGTTTCCAAGAAAAAAGTCTTCGAACATAGAACCCCTTTTTGCCAAACATATTTTTTGAGGCGGGTTACCCCGCCTCTATTTTTGTAAATGTAAATAAATCTTGTAATTATGCTTATAACTTACTTGTTAAACTTTTTGCAAAAAGCCCGAAAATTATATTTCGGGCTTTGATTATCCAAAGCTTTACACTGTAGTCTTTATTCAAATACTATCAGTATTCTATAAACTTTTGGAAGTACAGCCTTTATAACTTTACAAGCCTATTGAGTTTTTAATTAAGCACAGCAAATAAAAGCTTGCTTATTTAGTCTTTCTCTTTCTTGCAGCTTCAGACTTCTTCTTGCGCTTTACACTAGGTTTCTCGTAATGCTCTCTTTTTCTAACCTCTGCAAGAACACCCGACTTTGCACATTGTCGCTTGAATCTTCTAAGCGCACTATCTAGGGATTCATTTTCTTTTACTCTGATTTCGGACACATTTTTCCCTCCCCTCTTCTGTATCATACAGTCGTGCCGGGGAATTTATTCCTTTGGACAGATTAACTAACCATTCTGCCATAAGCACACACAATATTATATAATACGGGTTCGAGCATAGTCAATAATATTATTTTATGACATTCGCGATAATACATAATTTGAGTTCCGCTGGACAATATATTGAGGTACGTATAAAGCTTGGTGTCAGATATTGTACAGCTAATATTACACTAAGGCTTCATCGCAAAAGCCTTTTCTAACTACTGACGTGCTCTCCTAAATGTGAATATATCATTTAGAAACCTCTACTATAAATAATACTATAAAACTAGCATAAAAACAAGGTATAACCCAAAACTAGTCAAATAAAAACACGAATTTGCTACTGTTTACTCCATTAATATCTTGAGATATAGCTGTGCAATATAATGAAAACATTAGCGGAATGAAGCTTACCCATCCCGGGGGCATGCTTCGGGTGATTTGTTACCTTTGAACTGTAACACAAATTCTATATTATCTTCTCGCTAAATTCAGCTCCCCCAATTATGTGGTAATGAAGGTGTGGCACCGTTTGCCCACCATTTTTACCGCAGTTCATTATCACCCTATAGCCTTCCTCATTAATACCGAGGAGTTTTGTTGTTCGCAATATGGCTAAATGAATTTTACCTATAATATCAATGTTTTGTTCATTTAACTCTTCAAGGCTTTCAATATGAACCTTAGGTACGACCAGAACATGAATAGGTGCTACAGGATTGATATCCTTAAAAACAACTATTTCATCATTTTCATACACATTATTTGATGGTATTTCACCTTTTATTATTTTACAAAATATACATTC
>DASRMZ010000135.1:0-16486 GCA_035647675.1 Thermoclostridium sp.
GTCATACATTTTCCTAAAGTATGCCCTCAATTCATTTAAATCATCGGGGAAGAAGGATAAATTCATTCCCTCATATGGTGATGTATCACTTTTGCGTGCCTTAAGATCATTTCTGTCTGCATCACCAATCATTGGTGTTGAAAAATCAGGCTTTACAAGTTTCATAATAAACTCTGCTGACTTTTCCAAAGTCGGAAAACCATACGGTGGTACTGGAATATTATTTTTTACGCACACTTCCCAAGCTTGTAGAAAGGCTATGCTTGCAACCAGATGGTAAATGGGTGTGCGTTCCATGTGCACGCCATCGTTGTCAAAGGAATACTTAAGCTCATGCATTACACGGCGATACCCAGTTTCAAACCATGTTGATGAGTTTTTCATTTCAGGAAACAGAATACCTAGCTGCATCAACGCACTTGCTTCCATCGTTAGCCAGTTGCTTGAGCTTCTGTGGTTGCTGTAATGTTCTACTAAAAAGTCTGCGTGGTCGCATATCATACCAAGGAAAACAACCCAGCCTTCACGATCCCATGCATCGGAATTTCTAAATGCTACATAGCAAGGTAACCAAGTTGTATAAATACGAATTCCAGTTTCGATTTCTCTCCATGGATGGGATGGATATTTTAGCTTTGGATCATTATTATTTATATAATCTTCATAGTTTTCAACTGGCCAAGCCTTTGCGAAGCTTTTGAGCTGTGACATAAAACCACGAGTATATTTTTCATCGCCTGTAGCAATATAAGCTCGAGCTAAAGTCTGCCATTGAAGGGTTCTAAACAAAGTCCAGCTCCACTCATTATCCTTTGATGTTTCTCTTGTAGGATTAAATGTCCAATCTATCTCGTCTTTAAATTGATGCCCAAATAGATTCAAGTTTAACACTTCTTCTGCTTCATCGAAGATTTGTGCATCTTTAAGGTTTTTCATCTCTTCTTTTTCAAACAAGTATTTAGGGGTGCTCCGTGTGGAGAAATGACGGATAATTTCATCCAAACATCCGTCAAGATCATTGGCATCAAATCTTTCCTTTGCTAAAGTCAACTTAGGGTGGTTTAAATCTATTCGTTTAAGCAACTTTTCTACTTTTTTCATACATAAGCCCTTTCCATTATTTATATTTTGATTACAGAACTGTCTTTATATTTTGAGCATTTTGCGATATAAATATTTTGCGTACCACTGTACACTACACTGTGATAATACGCTCTCAATTTAATATAATTTGGAGCATTTTGCGATGTTGTATATTAGAAATATTTTCACAGCCTATGATAATATGAAATCCTGATCATTACAAAGGTGCAATGATCAGGTTCCATATTATTACTTAGAGTATCGGAAGGTTGTATGCTTATCTTGCCATAAACCTGTCATAACAATTCTGCATAATTTCAACTGCTCTATCAATCTTAAAGGCTTTCATCTGTTCAGCATATTCGCCAAACTTGCTTAATGGCTCTACACCGGTGATGAATTTACTTTCCATCTCTCTTCTGAAAATGTTAACATTGTTCATTATCTGAGCTAACTCTTCACTTTCCTCTGATGTAGGTGACACTGGTGGCATTAGGTACTTGCCTGTGTCGGTCTTTGTCCAAAGTTGAAGCGCTTCTTGAAGCTGTGGAAGCTCATAATATTGCTCTAATTCACGGTAATCCTGTACTAATGGACCACTAATGTGACCACGGATGTACTTACTCATTGCTTGCATTACGTTTAGATCATCAGGATTGTTCATTATTTCATCGGTATAGGTAGGATATCCATTAACCATTTCATAGGTTAAGCCCTCAATACCAAAGTTGCTAAGCAAATGTCCTTCTTCTCCATATGAATAGTCAAGCAATTTTGCTGCTGCTTCGATGTTTTTACATCCTGTACTGATTGCTGCGCCACTTCCGTATAGTTGATTGATTTTCGAGTATTTCGAAACTCTACCTTTTTCAGGATACATTGGTGGTGCTGAAGAAAAATCTACATTAGGATCTGCCTCACGTAGAGCCGGTAGCCATGTGCCAATTCCAGATCCGCCTGGTGCCCATGTTGCTCCTGCTTGTTCATTTAGCATCTTGGAAGCTTGTGTTTTCTTATCTACAGCAAGGAACTCACTGTCTAAAATACCCTCATCATACCATTTCTTTGCTTCGGTTAGGTATGCAAGTCTACTATCATCAACAATTGGATTTTTTACAACGCCATCTTCAACAACAAATTCATGCCAGCTATCAAAGCCTGGTGCAAGAACTCTAGTAAGATGATCGTCTTTACCCCTTACTGTAAATGGGATTTCAACATTTAGTTCATCTCTAAATGCTATAAGAGCTGTGTACCATTCTTCAACTGTCTCTGGTACTTCTAAGCCTACCTTGTCAAGCCAATCCTTACGAATAACAAATCCTTCGGAGAACAATAAAGGATTATCTTCATTTGATGTACCACGTAGGAATGGGTAGCAATAGTATTGACCTGCATCGGTACGAATTAGATTTCCTATGTCAGGATTTTCATTCAATAATGAAGTAATATTAGGGCTAAAATCCTTGAACGCATCATTTAGCTCAATTACTACATTGTTGTCAATTGCAGCAACAGGACCACCTGGATAACTTGTCCATGTGTATTCTATAATGTCTGGGTAGTCACCTGATGCAATCAAAATATTGAATGCCTCTGTCGATTGCCCTGCAGCAGGGTGTTGATACTTAATTTTAACACCGGTTCGTTCTTGTAGTTCTTTTGAAAACTCGGTTTCACCCATTTCCGTTACAACCTGAGCCATATTGGCGTTTAACTCTACCCAATATGTCAACTCTGGTACTTCAGCAGGCTTATCTGTAGCCCCGGAAGTAGGTTCGATTCCTGTTGAACCCTTCTTGTCATCACCAGTTGGTTGACAAGCTGTGATTGATAATGCCATGACGAAAATTAAGATACCTGTTAACAACTTTTTCATCAAAATTTTCACACTCCTTTTAATTTTATATTCAATGCACTTATTGTGCTTCGAATCAAATAAATAATAAAAAAACTATTGTGTTATATATTGTGCTTGTGAAATACCGAAGCTAATATACCACTTGCATCTACATCTAACGCTTGTGTAGGACATACTTGGAAACAGTACCCACACCCAATACACAAATCAGTTTTGCGAGCTTTACCATCTATCATTTCTATGCCTTCGTGCCAGCAAACATCTACGCAACGGTCACAGGCTATACACTTATCCTCTACAACTGGTGCCTCTTTATATGCCTTACCTACCAGGTCGGTGCGCTCATTGGCAATTTCACTTGACATATTGAAAAGCTTTAACGCATCACCACAAAGGCTATCCATATCTGCATAACCGTTATCATCCATCCATTTGTCTAAATCTTTAATCATCTTAGTGCAAGCTGCTGCTCCACCAGCACATGCAAGCGTTCCGATTTGTACAAGCTCACTGCCTGACATAATAATACGGGCAGCTTGTTCATATGAGAAAACACCACCACCTGCATACATAGGTGTTTTTATTCCTGCATTTCGAGTTTCAACAATTGAATAACAAACAATTGGTGTAGCTTGAGTTCCACCATATCCGCCACCTGGGCGTGCTTGTGTTCCTCTCCAGTCAAGGTCAAAATAAAATGCTTTCCATCTTGCAGTAGGTCCAACAGAATCGGCACCAGCTTCGGTAGCAACTCTAATGGATGTGAAAGGATCGCAACCCTCAACAGCAAGCTTCACCATGATAGGCATACCTGGAACTGCTTTCTTCATCATTTTTGTGCAATTAGAAATTAACTGGTAGTAATTGAAGGAACGATTCTTTGCAGTTGCTACACCAGGAGTGTTAAAATGTAATTCTATTGCATCAGCACCTGCGTTTTGCAGCTCTTTTGCTTGGTTTATCCAATCCTTTTCCCAGTTACCGCCCTTTACAATATCGCTGTAATGTCCAACAGACACCCAAAGCTTTATATCACTATCCATTTTGGCCTTTATTTTGCGAACTTCCTCGCAATATTTCTCCAAAGTATCGACTGGGTCGGATATACGTGTACCAATTCCATGACTATGAAAGGCTTGTTTGCCTGTATACATTGAGTTTGCATCAGGACCGATGAAACTACCTCCACCTGCGCCATGCCCAAAATTTCGTAATACTATTGCTCCAGGTCTAGATTTTGCAATCTTCAATACATTTTTCTCGCCTTGTGTGGCTGGACTGGATGCAACAACAAAAGGGTTTATCATATCAAACTTTTTTACATATAAATTAGCCATTCTTCTATCCCTTCCTTCTTAAAAAATTTAATTAATTATAGAGCTAATACTTTTTTCCATACGGCTTCATCAACAGGAATTCCAAGCTCTAAATTCTCTTCCCGTGTTTTAATTCTTCCCTCACCGGGATATCTCACCTTTTTATTTGGATCTATTGGCTCGGAGCTACGTAGATCCACTAATGTTTCGCTAATGGTTTGCTTAATTCGTTCTTGATCAGGAAAGCTTGCTATGTCGATAGCAATAAACACCTGTGATAACTCTGTTTCATAAGGTAATTCGCCAACCTGACATGTGCTTCTACCTCCAGCAAGAGTGGATGCAATTAAGTCAAGCACAAGTGATAGCCCTGACCCTTTCCAATAGCCGATAGGCAATGGTTGATGTGTTTCCATTATTTTTGCTGCGTCTCTTGTTATGTTTCCATCTTTGTCAAAGCCGCCATCTATAGGAAGCTGCTCTCCACTGCGTACATATGATTCCAGCTTGCCGTATGAGAACATGGACATAGCAACATCAACAAGTATAGGAGCATTTTCATGAGGAATACATACAACTACAGGATTATTCCCAAGCTTTGCATCCTTCCCACCCCACGCAGGCATATTTGGAACTGTATTTGTCCACAAAATTCCTATGCAGTTTTCTTCAGCGGCCATAAGCCCATATGATCCTGGACGCATCCAGTGATTAGTGTTTGAGATGGTAGTTATTCCTATAGCACCCTCTTTTGCTTTTTGTATTGCACGTTCCATGCAAAAATATGCATTTAAGTTTCCAGGGCCACGTTTACCATCATATCTTTCCATAAGACCAATATTCTCTTTTAAAACTGGTTCTTCGCCTATTATAACGCTACCATTTTCAACGCTATTAATAAACTTTGGAAATCGATTAAGTCCATGAGTATATACCCCATCAAGGCTTGCCTCAACAAAGAGCTTTGCTGAGAGTTCAGACCTCTCTTTACTCATGCCGTATTTTAATAAAACTCTTAAAAATTGCTCATACATTTCCTGATATTTTACTCGCATTAAATAGCCTCCTTATTTTTATCAGTCTTTTGTCAAAACCCATATCAAAAGCTTGAACTTTTGATATCATCGCTATCGGTTTTAACTACTATTTGAGCATTTTGCAATGTTACATATCTTGCGTATAGCTGTGCAATATACTGAGATATGCATAAGAGCTTGTGTCCACATATTGTTCAGCTAATATTTGTTAAGGTTACATCGCAAAAGCCTTATTTAACGCCAATTCAAATAAACTCATTTGTCTTACCCTTTTACAGCTCCAATCAAAACTCCTTTTACAAAGTAGCGCTGCAAGAATGGATAAACACATAAAACGGGAACGGTAGCAACAACAATTGTTGCATATTTTATTGTCTCCCCTATCAACGCAATATCTTCGCCTGAACCAGCAGTCATCATGGTGGTATCACCTTGAATTAATATTTCTCGAAGTATTAGCTGCAGAGGATAAAGTTTTCTGTCTCGTAGGAAAATCATAGCATTAAACCATGAGTTCCAATGTGATACTGCATAATAGAGTGTTAAAACAGCTATAGTTGACTTAACTAACGGAACCATTATTGAAAACAATATGCGGAAGTGACCTGCTCCATCTATTTTTGCCGATTCACTCATACTTTCAGGAACACATACCATTGCTGTTCGCATAATAATCAAGTTAAATGTATTAATTGCAGATGGAATGATCAACGCCCATATGCTTCCATCAAGCTTTACAGTTTTTACTGTAAGATAAAATGGAATTATTCCTCCATCAAAATACATGGTTATGATAATTAATATGGTAATGAACGTAGCCCACATAAAATCTTTTCTTGATATAACATAGGCAGCAAGCAGAGTAAGAAAAATATTTAATACTGTCCCTACAGCTACAATAAATAGTGTATTAGTATACCCGGATATAATATTGGGGTTCTTAGCAACGGATTTATAAGAATCTAGTGTAAATCCTATAGGTCTCAAAAGAAACCCTTTTTCTCTCATTACCTCTACCGGATCACTGAATGAAGCAAATAGTATGTGCAGTACTGGTAAAAGTATCGCTAACATAACTACTATTAACAAAATAACATTAACTACATCGAAAATTCTTTCAAAAGCGCTATCTTTGATTTTATTATTCATGGCCCTTGCTCTCATAGCTTTATCCCTCCCTTTACCATAAGCTGGTATCATTTGTGGCTTTGCTTATTCTATTAGTTGTGTAAACTAATGCGAAGCTTACTATTGAATTAAACAAACCCACTGCCGCACTATAGCTCCAGTTAAACTGTAGTAATCCCTTTTTGTATACATAGGTACTTATAACTTCAGCCGTTTCATAGGTGAGTTCATTGTATAGAAGAAGTATTTTCTCATGCCCGACATTAAACATCTTGCCTATCTGTAATATGAACATAATAATTACTGTTGGAAGAAGACCAGGCAATGTAATATGAATTAGCTGTCTAAATCTGTTTGCACCGTCAATTTTGGCGGCTGTATACAATTCTGGGTCAATAGCTGTTAGTGCAGCTAGATATATTATTGAATTCCACCCTGTATTTTGCCAAATATTTGAGATGATGTATATCGGTACAAATAGCTTTGGCTGGTTAAGCATGGTAACGGGTTGGAAACCGAAAACTGAAATCATCTGGTTTATTGCGCCCTCTTTCATTGTTAGCTGAATAATCATGCTACAAAGAACAACTGTAGAAATAAAATGGGGCAAATATGTGATTGTTTGTACAAGTCTTGAATATTTTCTGTTTTTTAGTTCATTTACCAAAAGCGCTAGCATAATTGGTGCTGGGAAACTGAATAATAAATTGCCTAAACTAATTATAAGGGTGTTTTTTATTACCCTTGTAAAGTAGTAATCGGTGAAAAACGCTTTAAAATGCTTAAGTCCCACCCAATTACTTTCAATGAATCCTTTTCCCGGAGTAAAATCTTTAAATGCTATGCTTACTCCAAACATTGGTCCATACTTAAAAATTAAATAGTATGCTAGAACTGGCAACGCCAATAAATAAAGACCTTTGTTTTTATTAAAATCTTTTTTAAGACGAGTTAAGAACGTTTGTTTATGATTGTTTCGTCCTGTTGTCGCAACAGATTTTTTCTTTGCGATGTTTTCCATAATAATAGCACCTCTTTTAAACTCAATTAGCTTTCTTTAGTTTTCTTCTATTTGTTAGTTTTAATAACATGTTTCATTCTTTCTTTATTTATAAAATTTAAAAATACAATTTATGGTATACTAATTTCAGTTTGCAGATTAATTTAATAATGGTTTTTACAGTGCAGCTTTAATAGTATACATAGCCATCTTTCAGTTTTAAACTAGCTAAATCTTCAATAATCTTCATGTAAAAGAAAGATTATTTATCAAAAATATATTTTTTTAATAATTGTAATGTATTTATTCACAACTCGCTTTTCAATCAATTGCCGACAGGGCTAATAGTAGCACACGCCTTTTTTTCTGTAAATTGACACTAATTTATCTTGTGACAAAGTTTAGTTGGCGACTTTTAAAGAGTAGACATCTGTTTCAGGGTATGACATTATTTAAAGGCGGTCAAAAGACTTGGATTTAAGGGATTATGCAGTATTTTGCATTTGAAAATGCGTCTTTAATTACATCTGAAAAGAGCCAAAATAGCACTAGAATTTAAGCTATTTACTATTTTTTTTTCTGTATTGATAAGGAGTAGTGCCTTCATACTTTTTGAATATTCTTATGAAATGATTTACATTGTTAAATCCCGAATTCATACACACATGCGTAATGTTATCATTGGTATATAGTAATAAATCCTTAGCTTTAGATATTCGTTGCATGATTAAATATTCTTTAAAGGTAAACCCCGTTACCTTTTTAAACTGATGAGAAATATAATATTTATTAATAAAAAAAAGTTTTGACATATAATCAAGGGTAATACTTTCAGTGTAATGATCTTCAATATATTTTTGAATCTTAATTATTGAGTGCATTGTTTGACCTATGGTGTTCAATGGAAAAAAATCTGGGTGTTTTCTATATAACAGTGTGAAAATAAGATTTAAATGGGATTTCACCACATCTTCCCAAAACTCATCCTTATTATTTACTTCCTCGTATAGACTTCTAAGGTTTCTTGAAACATACTTTATTGTGTTTTCATCATCATTGTCAAGCTGCAATACATGCCTAAAACCCTCCGAGCGATTACTGAAAACCGAAGAAAAGATAGGGTTTTGGATAGCGGATTTAAAGAAATCAGGTTTTATAAGTGTAAAATATCTTCTATAAGGATACTCTATGACTTTAATGTTATGTGATTCCATATTGTTTATAAAAATAATACTATTTCTCGTCACCGTGTATTGCTTGTTATTTATGCAGCATTGTATTTTCCCATCTAAAACATAAATTATTTGGTAGCTATTATGGAAATGAGGTTTCAGCTTCAAACCTTCATTATTTTCGTTATAAACCATGTCTATTGAATATGAGGTTATATTGTTAGTGCTCATTTTTTATTACTCCAATTTTAAATGCTTCAGTGTTTGTTTCTAGTAAAGTCTATTATGGTTACTACTAATTATATCGCAAAAGCCTTATATTATCAGTTGGCTTCAATCTGTGCGTTGCTGTCGACGGCTGCTGGGGAGATATCGCTGTGCACTAACGCAAACTACGCTTCATTTGCAAGAGCTGCATTGCGCTAATGTTCTCCTTATATTGTACAGTCATATTTCAAAATATTAATTGAGTGAGCAACAACAACTTCGCAAGTAACGCTAATTTTTCTGCAAGAAAATTATAGATTATCAAGCTCCTTTAGTGTAGAATCACAAGTAGAGAGTATTTTAATTATAACAGTACTGACCAAATAACACAATGCATGTCTTGACGATTATCATATAAGACGATTGCACAAACTACTACAAGAATGTTTACACAAATAAAATGAGGTGATTTGAAAATGGAGTTTAGAAAATTCGATTACAAAAATATTGAGGATCTTCGAAAGGAAGCAGAATCTAATGGTTTAAATCTTCCTTTTTCCCAAAGTTTAGAGGCTCTTTCAAGGAAAGTTGATATTAATGGGTTTACATTGCAAAATTCAATTGCTGTTAATCCAATGGAAGGAACTGACGGTAAGCTTGATGGAAGTCCTGATGAATTGACCATTAGAAGATATGAACGTTTTGCAAAGGGTGGGGCAGCACTTCTCTGGTTTGAAGCAGTTGCTGTAGTGCCAGAAGCAAGAACAAGTCCACGCCAGCTTTGGATAAACAAGGACAATGTTAATGCATATCAAGAGATTTGTGAAAATATTATGGATAACGCCCAAGCGGAATCAGGATTTTCACCTTTATTAATCATGCAGCTAACACATTCAGGAAGATATAGTAAACCAGAAGGCAAGGCTGCACCAATTATTGCAGCGCATAACCCCCATCTGGATTCTCGTATGAACATTGATGAGAATTACCCTGTTATCAGCGATGATGAGTTAGAGCAATTAGAAGATAAGTTTGTAGAAGCGGCATTACTGGCTAAACAAGCTGGTTTTCATGGTGTGGATGTAAAATGCTGTCATAGATATCTCAACTCTGAGCTTGTTTCAGCCTTCACCAGAAAAGGTAAATATGGTGAAACATATGAGGGCAGGACCAGATTTCTCATTAATACAGTACGCAAGATAAAGGATAGACTTGGCGATGATTTTATAGTAACCACTCGACTTAATGTTTATGATGGAATCCCTTATCCATACGGTTTTGGTGTTGATAAGGATGATTTTAAAAAACCTGATTTTACCGAGCCTATTCGCTTAATTAAGGATCTATACGATATCGGAGTTCCACTTATAAATCTCACAATGGGAACCCCCTATTATAATCCACATGTAAATAGACCTGCAGACGTAACGGAATATGCGGTCCCAGAACACCAGCTTGAAGGAATAAATAGGCTAGTGTCAGGTATTGGTGAAATACAAAAGGCAGTACCCGATATTGCAGTTGTGGCAACAGGCTATAGCTGGCCTCGTGAATTTGCAGCACATTTGGGTGCAGGAGTTATTGAGCAAGGGTTAGCTACTATTATAGGTTTTGGACGTCAAGCCTTTGCTTATCCCAGTTTTCCAAAGGATATTTTATCTGGTAAAGGTCTGGATAGAAGAAAATGCTGCATCGCTTGCGGCAAATGCACAGAGATTATGCGCGCAGGAGGAACTGCCGGTTGTCCTGTTAGGGATGCAAAGGTTTATGCGCCAATATATAAAGAGTATTGCATGAAATAAGCATCTCACAGCTAAAATCAGGAATTACTGTTTTATTGAATAAGATGTTGGGATTAGCGTGGGAATAATTCTAATAAGCTAAGCATCCATTATTCGAGGTAATGCAAGAGATATAGCTATGCAATATTAGGAAAACATTTAGAGATGTATGCTAGGAGTGGTTTACTATGTTATATCCAAAAAGTAAAAGAAGTTTTGACAATTCCCTTTTTCAAAGCCCCACATCGGAATATCGCTGTGCACCTTTTTGGGCATGGAACAAAAAGCTAGACTGGAATGACATGGAAAAGCAAATAGAGGTTTTCAATGAAATGGGTATGGGTGGGTTTCATATTCATTCAAGGATTGGCCTTAACACTCCTTATTTAAGTGCTGAATTTATGGATCATGTTAAAAAATGTAACCGGAAGGCCAAAGAGTTAAATATGCTTACATGGCTTTATGATGAGGATAAATGGCCTTCTGGGTTTGGTGGCGGTATTGTTACAAAAAATCATGAATTTAGAAGTCGATACATTTTATTCTCACCGTTTTTCCATGAAAACGGCTACTATGAGCGTGGGATACCTCAAGAGAATCGCCTTGGCATAGACGGCGAATTGTCCTTCATTGCAAAATACAAAATTGAAATTAAAGACGGATACCTTCATTCATATCAAAGGCTTGAGCCAGATGATGGTAACGATAAGGATATTTGGTATGCGTACAGAATAGTGTCTAAGGATCTGCCATGGTTTAATAACCAGGCGTATGTCGACACCCTTAATAAAAAAGCCATTAATAAGTTTATCCAAACTACACATCATAGGTACTTAGAAGCCTTAGGTGATGAGTTTTCAAGGTCGGTACCTGCTATTTTCACGGATGAGCCTCAGTTTGTAATGAAACAAGGCTTAGCTCACCCCTATAGTAGACAAGAGGTTGGCATACCGTACACAGATCATTTTGAGCAATCTTTTCAAGAAAGGTTTAAATGCAGTTTTTTGGATAACCTTCCCGAAATATTTTGGGAGCTCAAAAGTAATAACTTTTCTCAAGTAAGATATTGGTATCATGAACATATAGCTGAATTATTTGCCTCATCCTTTGCAGATACAATAGGTGGATGGTGTAAGGATCACAATATTATGCTAACTGGGCATATGATGGCAGAGGCAACCTTGGAGTCGCAAACACGTGCCCTTGGTGAAACCATGCGAGCATATCGTAGCTTTGATATTCCGGGAATTGATATATTAGCGAATCGCTATGAATATAGTACAGCAAAACAGGCTCAAAGTGCGGCCAGGCAATATGGTAGACCTGGGGTGTTAAGTGAATTATATGGCGTGACTAATTGGGATTTTGATTTTAGAGGTCATAAGCTTCAAGGCGACTGGCAGGCTGCAATGGGTGTTAGTGTGCGAGTGCCTCACCTTAGCTGGATGGGCATGGGTGGTGAATCAAAAAGGGACTACCCGTCTCCTATTGATTCGCATTCTCCTTGGTATAAAAAATACCACCTAATAGAAGATCATTTTTCTAGAGTAAATGTGTGTATGACAAGGGGCATTCCAGATGTTCAAATTGGTGTTATTCACCCTGTTGAGAGCTATTGGCTATCATGGGGTCCTGATAGTCAAACAAAGCAAAAAAGAGTACGACAGCAAGAAGGCTTTGATAATCTAATAGATTGGTTGTTGTTTTCTAATTTAGACTTTGACTTTATTTCGGAGTCCTCCATTCCACAATTATATAAAGGTTCTAAAAATAAATATTCAAAGCTGGGCGAGATGCAATATGAAGTGTTAATTGTTCCAGAGCTAATTACCATACGCACCAGCACAGTTAAGATGCTCAATGAGCATATAGAAAATGGCGGAAAAGTAATATTTTTAGGGCATCTACCACAAATAATGGACGGTGACGTTGAGCAAAGGTTTGATAATGAAGCTTTCAAAGAATATGCTATAAATAGTACAAAACATGATTTAGCTGAAGCATTAGAGGATTACCGGCAGGTGGATACCCTAAATAAAGATAATACAAGAAATGAAAATTATATATACCAGCTAAGGGATGAACAGGATTGCAAATGGTTATTTATTGCTCCTGGAAAACCAGTAAAGTCTCTAACAGTGCCTACAAAATCAGAGTGCGAGGTTATTGTCCGTGGAATTTATGAGGTATGGCTATATGATACGATGACAGGAAAACAAAAGCATATACCTGCCTTTATTGACAATGGGTATACACATCTTGAACAGGTTGCATATGAGCATGATAGTTTTTTATATCGTTTAGTTAAAAAAAGTGAGCCCCATTCCCCCTCAGGTACTGTGACTTCTTTAGTGAAACCGGCTTGTTCTTTCACTAAACATTTGAGTCAGCCCTGCGAGTACAAGCTGTCAGAAAAAAATGTATTGCTTTTGGATATGGCTGGTTTTCAAATTGATAGCGGTACGATCTACGATAGGGAAGAAATACTCAAAATTGATGATACTCTAAGAAGAAAACTCAATTATCCACTAAGGACAGATAGTTTCCCGCAGCCTTGGCTTACAGCTTCCGAAAATACTTTTGAGCATACTGTAGAGCTTCGCTTTGAGATAGAGTCTGAGATGGATATTGAACAGGCTGAGCTTGCATATGAAGGAGAAGGAGTAATCATTAAATTTAACAATGAGATTGTGGATGTAAAAAGTGATACCTTCTTTGTGGATAAATGTTTCAATGTGAAAAAATTAGGTACTATACAAAAAGGCATCAACAACCTTACCTTGACATTTCCCTTCGGTCCAAAAACAGATTTGGAATGGTGCTATATATTAGGCGATTTTGGGACAAGGGTGATTGGCAACAGAGCCATAATAACAAAACCTAATGATAAGTTATGTTTTAGTGATATTACAAGGCAGGGGCTTAGCTTTTATGGTGGTAACATTTGCTATAAGCTTGATGTGGATTTACCAGAGAGCAATATAATAATTGAAATTCCTCAATATAAGGGAGCACTTGTAGAAGTTATGGTGGATGGTGAGAGGAAAGGCAATATAATATTTTCGCCATACCGGCTGGATTGTGGTTTTGTTACTTCAGGAAAGCATTCAATAGAATTTATTTTGTATGGAAACCGCTTTAATACATTTGGTCAGCTGCATAACACCAACAGATACGAAGAGTATTATGGTCCTAATACCTGGCGGACAAACAATAACTTTTTCAGCTATGAATATCAGCTAAGAGAACTAGGGATACTTGCTGCACCTATGATCTATGCGTGTGATCCTTAATCTACATCCTTTTTTAAATTTAATAATGAACCTCTAACCAGATATTCATTACCATACTTTTCACGTATCTTATCTATACTTTCATCAAGTTTTTTTACATTAGAGCTATGCTCTGATACTGTATCAAACATATTAAGTTGAATAGGCGGATCCTTTTGTAATTGGGTAGTTGCAACACCAATTAACCGTATGGGGTCCCTTTTCCATGCCGTCTCGAACAATTCCGTTGCAACTGCAAATATTTCATTGGTGTTTTGGGTTGGGGTTGGGATTTTCCTTCGTTTAGAATATGACTCAAAATTGCTATTTTTTATATTAATGCCAATTACATGGGCATATAGACCGGCTTTTCTAAGACGCATACCCACCGTTTCGCATAGCGAAAGTATATATAGCCTCGCAGTTTCTTTATCGGTAATATCAAAGCCAATAGTGGTTTCATTACTTAAATCCTTTGCTTCAGATTCTTCAGTTTGTACGGGTGAATCATCTATTCCATTAGCATACTCCCAAATCATCTTGCCATATTTCCCAAACTGTTGCTCAAGCAAAAAAGGATCAGATTTTGCTAAATCACCTATTGTCTTTATACCCATAAGTAGGAACTTCTTGTATGAAGCCTTTCCCACCATAAACAATTCGGATACCGAAAGGGGCCACATCTTTTCTTTCATTTCACTACGAAAAAGCGTGTGAATTCGATCGGGCTTTTTAAAATCAGAAGCCATCTTTGCAAGTATCTTATTCTCGGAAATGCCTATGTTTACAGTAAAGCCAAGCTCTTGCTTAATCCTACTTTTGATAGTGCGAGCAAGGGCTAAAAAGTCGTTACCGTACTTTAGCTTTACACCTGTTATGTCTACAAAGCATTCATCTATACTATATTTTTCAACATCGGGTGTAATAGTCATGATTAAGTCAGTCATAGCATGCGAACACTGAGCATAAATATCATGGCTTGGAGGAACAATTGTCACGTTCGGGCACTTTCTTACAGCCTTGATAACGGGTTCCCCAGTAACAATACCAAACTTTTTCGCAGGAATGGATCTAGCCAGAACAACGCCATGCCTTCTTGACTGGTCTCCAGCTACTATTGATGGAATAGTGCGAAGGTCAATTTTGCCGCCTTTTCTTAATTCGTTTACTGCCTCCCAGCTTAAAAAAGCTGAATTCACATCGATATGAAATATTATCCTTTCTGCCATCATAAAAACCCCTATGCTACTTATGCTTTTTACCGTTTATGTTTTCACTATCTTGAACATAATTATTTTTACTATACTTAATCAAATTTTTGAGGTATAACCTATACCAATTATAGCATAACATAATGATGTGCTATACATCTCTAGGCTTCATTCCGCTAATGCTTTCCTTATATTGCATAGCTAGCTATATCCCTCCAATACCTGTAAAATGTAACAACTTTACTGCTACTCATTCACTGTTACAGTTCTCACTCGCACATACCTTAACTGTCATCCAAAGGTATCCGAGCAATGATTGTCATTCCGAGCTTGCCGAGGAATCTTACGCTAAAAAAAGATTCCTCACTACGTTCGGAATGACAACGAGGTGTTGTGTGAACTGTAATCATCCCCTTTACATTTTTAGATATAGCTATGCACTAACGGAAACTACGCTTCATTTGCAAGATGTCCTTTTATGCTTGATACAGCTCTTTAATAATATACTCCAGCTCAAGTCCATCTATAGACATATCCTTTATCGCACTATCTTCATCCACGTTTTTTATGAACTCATTTAGTTTGATTTGTGCAAGGTCAAGTACAACTTCAATATCATATAAAAATATAATAGTTGTTTTTATATTAACACAAAAATGGTAGTTTGTAGCTAAAACCATTATATTTATTATGAAAAACGCAGGGGGAATTTTGGCTTACCTATCCCGGGGGCATGCTCCGGGTGATTTGTTTTCTTTGCGGCAAAATAGGACCCTTAATTGCTAAAGGGTCCTATTTAATTTATAGCTTTGTTTACCCTATTGAGTTTTGTTTATTTTATTGAATGTCGATTTCTACTTTTCTTTTCTTCTCTGGCTCTGCCTTTGGCAAATTCAAAGTTAGAATACCATCTTTGTATGCGCCTTTTATTTTATCTTCATCTACATTGTCTAGGTAAAAGGTTCTGCTGTAGCTGCCGCATGATCTTTCACGCCTTACATAGTTTTCATTTTCTTCGTTCATTTCTTTTTTTTGCTCAACTGAAATAGTTAAGTAGCCTTCATTTACTTCAACATTAATGTCCTTTTTGTCTACTCCTGGCATCTCTGCGTCAATAATCCATTCCTTTTCTGTCTCACGAACGTCAGCCCTCACCGGTGATTGCCATTTTGTGAGGAATTCGTCATTAAAGAAATCATCAAAAACTTTGTTAATTCCGAAATAGTCATTTCTTTTTACTAGGTTGTCATCTCTTCTTAAAAACGGTACTAATCCAAACATACAAAACACCTCCAAATATTATTATAATTTATTGCATCAATTAACTTTGACTTTCTTTGACCTTGTGTATATCATATCTATTTGCTGTTTTAATTGCAATGTTTGTTTTTGACCTTCTCTGACCATCTTATTCAATT
>DASRMZ010000136.1:0-2864 GCA_035647675.1 Thermoclostridium sp.
AAATAATCCGATAACATAATAGGATAATCTTTATATCGCTGTCAAGTGGAACACACCGAAATGAGGAATACATGGGGATGTTGTTGTTACAGTGCACTCCATTAATATTTTGAGATATAGCTATGCAATATAAGGAAAACATTAGCGGAATGAAGCTTACCCATCCCGGGGGCATGCTTCGGGTGATTTGTTTCCTTTGCTGCAAAAGCACTAAATCTAATGCAACGCCTTAAATTGTGCGATGCTTTTAGTGAGTGGTCAAAGGCTCACGGGTCGCTCATTATCACGTTTAATATGTAGGGTAGGCAGCATGGGCTTCGGAGCATTGCAGCTGGCGTCAACAAAAGCACCCGAATCTCCCCCTACTTAAATTGAGGTATACATGTGAATAATAAATTTTCCGTTAGTGCACATCTATATCTCAACATACAAGGGCTGTGAACTATAACAGCCTCTTAATAAGATATACTAAAATTCGCCAGTTTATTGCAGCGATAAGTTTGGCTATGATATACTACATACAACTATTATTTGAGTGTTATTAAAACCTAAACTACAAAGAAAGAGGTAATATAATGGCTTCATTCTGGGATAAAGAGGATTTGATTGGTAAAATTACAAAAAACAGCCGTGAGGAAATACATATAAAACAGGTATCTAAAAGTGGTAGAGACTATATTGATATCAGAACATTTTGGTATGATTCCAATGAAGATGCTTATAAACCAAGTCAAAAAGGTCTAGCGATACCGATGGATTGCCTTTCACAATTGCGCACTATACTTGAAAATGTTGTGGAGTGAATGCCGCACCCTAAATAAAGAATGCGGCGCTCTATTTTTAAAGCCTAAGGGCTCCGGATCCAAAAAACCCTTGGCTGTAAATATTATATGTCAAGCAGTATAAAGGTGTGAATGTGAATTATTTAAAACAAACATTATTGCCCAATGGGGATGTTCATCTACTGGCAATTGATGAACGAATGGAAAATGGGATGAAAACCAATCTGCGAAGCTATGGAATAGAGCTTTTAGAAATACCCTGTTTTAGCGCTTTGAGTGAACCAGTTTCAGCCCATGTTGATATGCAAATAGCGCATATATTTGAAGATGTGATAGTTTGCCAGCCGCAAATGTCTAAATATTTTTACTTGAAGCTAAAAACCTATGGTTTTAATGTTTACAAAGGAAGGTCAATACTAAAAAAGCATTATCCTTTTGACATAGCTTATAATGTTGCAATAGTTGGGGATGTTGCATTCCACAATACAAAGTATACCGATCCAGTAATTGTGGAGCTGCTCTCTCATCACAGCATACGTTTAGTGCACGTAAATCAGGGATATACGAAGTGTTCAGTATTGCCGATAACAAATAAAAGCATTATTACTGATGATCCCTCAATTGAAAAGGCTGCCCACAGGGAAGGGTTTGATGTTTTAAAATTGCCTCCCCAGAAAAATATTAGTTTACCTGGATTAAGCTATGGATTTATTGGGGGGACTGCGGGGTTTATTAGTAAAAACACTATAGCATTTTCAGGTAGTATCGACGCTATTGTTGGTAAGAATGAAATGAAAGAATTTTTAAATAAATACAATATTGGATGGATAAATCTTGGAAACAATCAGCTGCATGACTATGGCGGGCTCATTCCGCTTTTAGAAAAATGATAGGGGGTATCGAAATGAATAAAAATGACACCGATAATTTATTGGATAGCCAGATTGAACTTGAATTAGCTGAAGCTAACAAAGAAGAGCAAACAAGCCCAATTGGGCAAGAGTTTGTCAAACCTGAGGTGGAAAAAGAAAAATTAATCAATACCGCCTCCGAAAAAGATTTAAAAGCTTTAGGTATTGGAGACTGGATGTTAACCATATTAGTTTACCTAATACCTGTAGTCAATGTGATTTTTATGGCGATTTGGGCGTTTTCATCAAAAGGCAATATTCACAGAAGAAATTTTTCCCGTGCAGCACTGCTTTGGGTTATTATTCTACTAGTCGCATATGTTGTTGCTATGTCAATTGCAGGTTTTACCATTATGGATTTGTTTGCTAAGGGGTAAGCAAAGTAAAAGGATATATCGGAATGTTTCTTAAAATCCAAAAAGCAAACAGTAATATGATAGCAACCCATCCGCTGTATGAGTGTTTTTTGAAAAAAGAATTAAAAGGCACAAATGGATCTTTACCTGTAATTAGAAAATAGAGCCATATGTAAAATGCCCCTAATACAAATAAGATAATAAAAGGCCATAATAAATTGTATGAAAAGGCATCTATAAATCTTAGGTGCAGCGCAGCATGTAATGCACGTGTCATACCGCAACCAGGACAATAAAGACCAGTGAAAAAGTGTAGTGAACAGGAAGGCATAATGGATTTTTCCGAAGGGTCAATATTGTATAGAATTATGTAAGCTACAAGAGAGACCAAACAAGTGCAAACAATTAGTAAAAAACGAATAAATGGCTTACTAAAGAAAGTAAGCCATTTATTAATTCGCTTTTTTAATTTACTTTGTTTACTAATATACCTCATATTGATTCAATATCTCATTCATAAATTCTTGGTAAACTCCACTGCTAATCAGAATAATACTAAGTACGATACTAATTACTACAGTAGCTATTAATATTCCAAAGCTAACCCAACACCACTTTTTTGTGTCGGCTGATGCTTTAAGAGCAAGCTCGATATTTCCTGCTGCTATGTAGGTTGCGATTTTATTTGAATTAACAAGAGCTACTATTGCAAAGGGTAGTGCTATAAGAGAAAGACATGTTAAACAACATAATACTGAGCTAAAAACTATGAGTAATATTGACTGAACTTTATAATCGGGTATTTGCTGTGTAGG